>JBFHWR010000256.1:0-5836 GCA_041599395.1 Gemmatimonadales bacterium
CAAAGGTCTGGGGGCCGCTCACGCGTGTGACGAATAGCGTGAACAGCGCCCGCGATGCTCGTGCGAGCATCCCCAGGGAATTCACAGCGGCGCCCGCAGCTACGGTTTTGGAGTCAGTGAGTCTGGCGGACTCTGTGCTGGCCACGGGGAGAGCTTTCAGACTCGATGTGCCAAGAGGGTTTCCAGTTCGCGTTTGGTGGCTCGAGCCATCGTGACGGCACGGAACCGGTCGAGGACCGTACGATGAGCGGCCGCCCCCATTCGACGGGCGGTCTCGGGCTCATCGAACAATCTGACGACGTGTGTGGCTAGCTGCGCCGGATCCGTTGGATCGACGAGGAACCCATTCTTCCCGTCCTCGATGATCTCGCCGATGCCGCCGTGTCGCCCGCCGATCAGCGGCTTTCCGCGCGCTGCGGCCTCGAGAAGCGCGATACCGAGTCCTTCGACACGAGGACCGGCACCCCGGCTGGGCAGGACATAGACATCGCACAGGTCAAGGAAATGGATCCGATCGGCATCAGAAATTTCACCCGTGAACACGACCGCATCTTGAACACCGATCTGCCCGGCCAACGCTCTGAGGTGGCGTTCCTCGTCGCCCACACCGGCGATGACGTAGCGCGTCTCAGGGAACCGCGCTCGGATGGCGGGCAGCGCCCTGATCATCTCGCGCTGTCCCTTCCGCCGCACCAGCCGGGCCACGGTCAAGACAATCTTCTTCTCATGTAACTCGTAACGGTCGCGCAACTCGGCGATATGGCGGGCAGACCGAGGCGTCTCGAGAAATGCGTCGTCGACGCCGTTGTGAACGACGCGGAGCGTTTCGGCCGAAAACCCCGCCGCGAGCATCAGGTCCCTCACGAAGTGGCTGACGCATACCACCATGTGCGCGCGGCGGTAGCACCTCCGCAACAACAGAGCCTGCACGGAGCGTTTGACGCCCCGTGCCGGGAAATGCTTGGTGATCTCCGAGCCGTGCACGACCGTCACGTACGGGATTCGGTGCAGGATGCATAAGAGCGATCCCAGGCCGTGGGCCAAATCGCTCGTCAGCAAGGCAACATCGGGTCGAAAACCCCTCAATTGTCGGTTGAGATCGCGAATGCCCGGCACGAACCTGGTAAGCTCCGCCGCGCCATGACTCACGCTCATGCGGACCGTCTCGAAATTGCGATGACGGTCCCCCTGCTCACAGTTGGGATAGTGCGGCGCAAGCACTCGTACCTCGCAGCCCAGCTCCGCCAGCCCCTTCGCTACAGACAGCGTGTAGTTCGCGATGCCACCCGAGAAGGGGACGAATTCAAACGTCACGATCAGCACTTTCGGTCCCGCTTCAGGTACGTCTCGGTGAAGCGGCGTCGATGTGCTCATCGTCGAGAGTCGCTCCATCACCCGGCCTCGGCACACTGGTCATCGCTCGGCTGGCGCACGCGGGTCAGGTCACCGACAGCTCTCGATTGCGTGTTTCCTCCACTATGAGCCGTTGGATTCGCCTGGAGACACGGTGCGCGCCGAAGCGGCGGGCGGCGACCTGCTTTGCTTGCGAGCCCAAGCGGGCGCGCAGCTCCTGATCCTCGAGCACTCGAAGGATCTGGGTGTGGACTTCCGACACGTTGCCCGGCTCGACCAGCAGCCCAGTGCTCTCATGCTGGATCGTCTCGGGGATGCCGCCGATGGCAGAACCGATGATGGGGATGCCAAAGGCCATGGCCTCGATCACCGCCCGCGGACATGGATCCGGATGGATGGACGGGACAACGAGAACCGTGATGTCTCGGAGATAGGATCCGATATCCTCTGTGAATCCCGCGAACAGTACGTGCTTTTCGAGTCCCTTCCGCCTCACTCGATTTCTGTACTCCTCGACCGTCCGGCTCCCGGTCCCGATCGGCGAATCACCAACGATCACAAAGACGACGTCACGGCGCGCCGAGAGCGTTTCCTCCGCGGCTTGAAGAAAGACGCCGATACCCTTCCAGTTCACGATCCTGCCGATAAAGCCGACGACCGGCGTCGTCGGTTTGATGTCAAACCGGCGTCGCAAAGTTGGGGTGGCCGACACGCCGTGTTCGTGCGGTACCGGAACCCCATTGGGGATCACGTGGACTTTATGTCGGACACGATTGAAGTTCGCCGCAGATGCGTGCGACACCGCCACAATACGGCGCACGTGCGGCAGCGAGGCCAGACCGTTGAACGCGAACCGCACAATGGGATTTCTGTAAATAGTGCGACAATGGAGGATGACCGGCCGTTGCGTGGCAAGACCGGCGAGAATCCCCATGACCTTGACCATCATGTGATTGCAGTAAATGAGGTCTATCCGGTTGCGCTTGATAATCCGCACGAGCTGTCGCAAAAACACGAGGCCGTCCCAGGTATTGCGAACGTACGACAGCCCAACCGTGACCGGCGTCTTGCGGGCAAACCGCAGTTCGTGAAAGCGCTCTCTCAGCCGTGGGGAGAGAATCGTACGGATTTTCAGTGCTCGAAGCTTCTTGCCAATCACGCCGGCAGATGGCATGACGACAACCGGCTCGATCCCGTCTCGGTCGAGGTATTGCAGCAGGTACAAGAGACTGTGCCCGGCGCCGCCCCGACCGGTGCAGCCGGTCAGGAACAGGACTCTGGCGGGACGCCGTTCTGGAGGGCGTTCACTCCTGACCGTTCTGACCGCGCGCTCGGACAATTGGGTTGCGGTCATGCCTTCCGAGGAAGTCGGTACCAACGGCACCGGGCCTCGGCGCGTCATCGTGCGCCAAAGCCCGGTTGCCGAATGGCTAGAAGTCGATGCCGTCCGAGGACCGCCGGATGTTGAGCTTTTCATTCCCCCGCCCTGTCCACGCGATGAAGATGCGATTGCCGAGGGTCGTGACGATCGGCGACTCCCGAGTCGTGTCCTCGAGAATGATCTTGCTGCGCCAATCGATGCCGTCCGACGACCGCATGATGTTGATCTTGTTGTCGGATCGGCCGGGCCAAACCAGGAAGAGATTCTCTTTGAATGACGTGAGTCCCGGTCCGACGTTGCTCTGTTCCTCGAGGATGACTTTTCCGCTCCAATCGATGCCGTTCGAGGAGCGCATCACGTTCAGTTTTTCATCCCCGCGACCCGTCCAGGAGATGTAGAGGCGGCCGTTGTGTGAGGTCAGCGACGGTCGATCCCGGGTTCGCTCCTCCAGGGTAACCTTGCCGCCCCAGTCGATGCCGTCGCGCGACTGGATGATGTTGATCTTGTCGTCCCGGCCGCGCCAAACCAGATAGAGCCTGCCTTCCAGCGCGACTATGCCCGGCTCCAAATCGCTCTGTTCCTCCATGGTGATCTTCGCGCGCCAGTCAATGCCGTCGTCGGAGCGGACGACGTTGATCTTCTGGTCGCGGCCGGTCCACGCCATGTAGAGATAGCCGTTGAACGACGTCAACGATGGGGGGTGCTCGCTCGTTTCCTCGAGTGTGATCTTCGCACGCCAGTCGATCCCCTCATCCGACCGCATCACATTGAGCTTGCCACCCGTCTTGCCTTGTGGCTTGAAGTCACGCCCCACCCAAGCCAGGTAGATTCGGTCATTGTGATACGCAAGGGCCGGCCCGAACTCACTCTGCTCTTCGAGCGTCGCTTTCCCCTGCGCCACCGCATCACCTGGAGCCAATGCGAGCAGGATCGTTACCCCGACAGCCCACGTGGCGGCTTTCAAGTGTTGCTGCATCCTCCACCTCCTCTGGCATGGAGTTGAGATTCACGTTGTTTTCAGCGAACCTTCACGCTACTTCCAGTGCGGCGTCAGCGTCTCCGGCTCTGGCGCACCTCGTACCACTGCAGGGCAGCAGGTAGGAAGACCAGCGACGCCAACATGGTGAGCGAGAGTCCAATGACCGCCAACGTCCCCATGGATTTGAGACCTCCGTGCCGGACGAGAATCAATCCGGCGAACCCCGCGGACGTGGTGAGAGTGGTCATGAACACCGCCCAGCCGGTCGTGCGAATGACCCGGCGGAGAGAGCCAACACCCTCCTCTACATAACGATGCACCATATGCACGGCGTCGTCCACACCATAGCCGATCACGACCGGCAAGATGACCATATTGAACAGGTTGTACTTGATTCCGAAAAGCAGTTGAACCCCCCAGAGCGCCAAGAATCCGACCGTGAGCGGCGCCAGCACAAATAGGGTGTACTTCACCGACCGGAAGCTCAGGTAGAGGAAAAGGATGATCATTGCCGTGGTGAGGGTGATGGCGATCTTGGCATCGCGCTGCATCAGGACCAGCATGTCCGCCGATACTACCGAACCGCTCGACGCATAGTACGTCGCTCCGGAGGGCGTCTGAATGCCGTCCATGGTGGACAGCGACCGTAGATCTCTCGCGAACTCGATGGAATTCAGGCCGTCGCGCAGCAGCACGCTGGGATAGATCAACACAAACTCACCAACGCTGCCGTCCTTGCCGAAAAACTTCCGCTTGACGCTGAGCGGCGTCTGGTCGAGCGTGAACGGCTCATCCACTTCGAGCGCTGTTCGCAGCCGCACGACACGGTCTCGATCCTCACCCTGTACGACATCCAACGCCTCCTCATCCACGAGCGTTCGGATCTCGCGAATGATGGCGAGCTTCTCCTCCTGGTCCTGCGGCAGCTTGTCAAAGATGCTCTCCACCTTATGGATTGTCGGGAACACGGTGTCTTGAGCCTTCAGGCCGTTGAGGACGTCAACCAACTCCACGAGGTCCTCGTGGCTGTCGGCCAGAATCACCGCGGGGGTCCCAAGGTCCTCACCCTCGGCATCCACCTTGAGGTCGTGGATCTTCGCCTTGACGCCCTGAAGTCCGGGGAGATTCGCCCGCAGATCGCGGAAGTTGTATTCAAAACTGAGTCTCGGGACGAATACGGCGACGACAGCACCAACCACCACGGTGCCAATGAGAACGGCGCGGTAGTTCTTGAGGGGCCCAGTCCGAGCTACGGCGCTGCCCGGCAGCGTGACACGAACGGCTTGGATGACTCCCAGCTTTTCTCCTAACGTGACAAAAGCCGGCAGGAGCAGGAGCATGGCGATCATCGACAGCAGGATTCCCGAGCCCGCTATGAACCCGAAGTCCGAAAAACCCTTGAAATCCGCGACCATGAGCGCGTAGAACGCCACCGCGGTGGTCGTGGCCGCGGTGAAGATCCCCGCTCCCGTCTTCAAGATCGTCGTCTGCAGGGAGGTCAACACGTCCGCCCCACCCAAGCGGGTCTCCAGGTACCGCGAGTACGTGTGGATACCGAAGTCGATCCCCATGCCGAACAAGATGACGAACAAGAAGACCGTGATCGTATTCAGCCCCCCGATGACCAAGGACGCCAAGCCGAACGTCCAGATGATGGAGAGGATGAGCGGAACCGCTATGAGCAAGGCTGCAACGAATTGGCGGGCCGACCCTGAGATCACGCCGTAGGCCTTGCCCCAAACACTCGTGTACCGCTTCAAGTTGAACGGCTGTCGGAAGAAGGCCATGATCAGCAGAATCTGGAGCGCCAGGCCGCCCCCCAAATTCCGCACGGCGTCCGTGGTGATGACAGTGTATTCCTCGACCCGGTTTCGGATCTCCCCGCCCAGCTCGACAAACATCGTCGGATGGAAGGAGGTGGGATTCTCCCGGGCAATCAGGTCCTCAACCGCCGTGTAGAGGCTCTGTGACAGCGAGAGATTGAGCGACGAGCCGAAGGGGTAGCAGCGGAGCATCAGGATGCTACCGTCCTCAGTGGCGAGGTATTCCTTGGGCACCTGCGCCTCGTATCGCTCTTCCAACTCCTCGAGGCTCAGATTCTCGGCGTCCGCATCCTCGTCTGG
>JBFHWR010000257.1:0-5833 GCA_041599395.1 Gemmatimonadales bacterium
CGCTTGATCTCGACTCGCGACGCCTAGGGGAGAGGTTCAGCGCAGAGCTCGCAGAGCGCTCAGAGCATGGTTAGGTGGTCGCGCTGGGTGAATTTCGAAAACCCTTCGACATCTCTGCGCCGTGTCCGGTTGCGTGGAAGCGCTGGTGCTGGCGGTCAGGGGCAGACGCGTAGTTATTATTGAGTCTAGTCGATTCTTGCGAAAGCGCATCACATGAAGATCACGATCATCGGGGCAGGGAGCCGGGAATTCGGCCCCGCGACCGTGCGAGACCTGTTGTTGAGCGAACCCATCTGCGAGCGACAGCCCACCGTGACGCTCATGGACGTGGCAGAGGACCGGTTGGACGTCACGGCTGGCTACGCTCGGGAAGTTGCAAAAAAGCAGGCCAAGCCGGTTACAATCGACACAACCACCGAGCTGGATCGCGCGCTCGACGGTGCGCAGGTAGTTGTCATGGCCATTGAACGGGGACGCTACTACTACTGGGCGCAGGATTTCCATCTGCCGCGGCAATTGGGGTTCAAGCAGATCTTTGGCGAGAACGGTGGGCCCGGTGGCCTGTTTCACGCGCTCCGAAACATGGGGCCGTCCGTGGAAATCGCACGGCGGATGGAACGTCACTGTCCCAATGCGTGGCTGCTTAATTTCACGAACCCGCTTACCAAGTTGTGCGAAGCGCAGACTCGTCTCTCCGCGGTCAAAGTGATTGGGTTATGTCACGGAGTATTCGGGGGCATCAAGCAGATCGCCGAGTTCCTCGAATGCCAATCGGACGAGTTGGAGACGTACGCATGTGGCCTCAACCATTTCACGTGGTTCCAGGAGGTGCGCGACCGCACGTCAGGCGCCGATCTCTACCCTCGGCTCAGGGAGCGGGAGCGTCAGGCACACTGGTTGGCCAACTGGGATGAGATTGCGCTCTCCCGAATCTTGTTTCGCGTGGTCGGTCTGTATCCTTCTCCGGGCACGAACCATCTCGGCGAGTACGTCCGCTGGGCCGAGGAGTATCTGGCGAGCGCGGCGTTGCAGTTCTTTCACGATCCCAGGGACGGGCGGCCGTGGGAGGGGGGCGCGGTACCGACATGGGTGTACAACCTGAGCGACCGGCCGGACGAGGCGCCGCTGTTTCCCGAAGAGAGCCTCGCTCGCCTGCACTCCAATCCGCGGCACACGCTGGATCCGGCAGTTCCTCTCGAGCCGTCAGGTGAAGCCGTGGCGCCGATCATCGAAGGGCTGTTCTGCGGCTGCCGGCACCACTTACCGGCGGTAAACGTCCCGAACGAAGGTGCAATCCCCAACCTCCCCGAGGATGCAGTGGTCGAGGTACCGGCTACCGTAGACGCGGACGGTGTGCATGCCAGACAAATGCAGCCGTTGCCCGAACTCGCGGCTGCACTCCTGCGTACGCAGGTGAGTATCCATCGCCTACTGGTAGAGGCTTTCGAGCACAAGTCACGTGATGCGCTGCTCCAGGCGCTGCTCCTGGATCCGACCACCGTCTCGTATCGCGCGGCCGTAGATCTGATCGATCTCATGTACGAGAAACAGGGGGAGGTATTGCCCCCCCTTCAGTGGCAGCGTGACCGCTAACCAAGCCGTTGCTACGGGCGTTGTCTCTCTGCTTGTGTGTGGCGGACTGTTTGTTTCGCCGGCGTTGGCGCAAGTGAATATCGAGGCGCAGCGGAGGGAGCCGGCTGACACGGGTGTTGCCGCAACCCTTGCCACCGACCTCCAGCTCCGCACGGGCAACGTCGAACATTTCCGGCTAGCCATCAACGGGCGTGTGGACTATCGCACTAAGACGACGAGCACATTCGCAGTCGGCAGAGGAGACCTCGGGCTGGTAGGCAGCAACCGATTCAGCAACGCCGGTCTCTTCCACCTGCGAACCGGTTGGCGCTGGCGCCCACGCTTGATTCCCGAGGCTTTCGCGCAGATCAACTATGACGAGCCGCGGCTGCTCGACCTGCGGGCTCTCGTGGGTGGTGGTCTGCGGGTGGGTCTCACAGACATGGAGTCTGTCCATCTCTGGGTCGGCACTGGTTACATGCTCGAGTATGAGCGCCTGGATCTGCCCGACACCGCTCGGCATCCCCCAACGACCACCGCCCACCGTTGGAGCAGCTACCTCGCCGGACGCGTGCGTGCGGGTCCGAACGCGACATTTGTCGCGACCGGATACGTGCAGCCAAAGCTCGATGAACCGGCGGATCTCCGCATCTTGTCCGACATGAGCATGGGGGTCTCCATCACGCAGGCACTTTCGCTCACGGTTGGCTTCTCACTGCGTTACGACGGCCGCCCGCCGGATAACGTCGAGAAGCTGGATACCGAGCTGCGGAACGGACTGACCGTCGCGTTCTAGGAATGGCTGGGGTTACGCCGCGGGAGTGGCAAGTCCGTGTCGGACGTGGGGACACGAGCGGGGTGCACGGTACACGGTGCACGGTGCACTCTGCACTGTGTACTGTGTACTCTGTACCCGAACTCTGCACTGTGCATCGCGTCCCGCGTCCCGCGTCCCGCGTTCTCCTCGTCCGCGTCACCGGCACTGGGCCGGTCCGACTCGTCGGAGCGGGCTTGGTCCATTGTTACGGTAAACGATGTCGATGCGGTCGCCGGGTGTTGGCAAGACGGCGTTCGATGACACCCGTCCGGTTCCGCCGTCCGGTTGAAACTGCAGGTTGAGCTGCGCGTTCCGGAACGGGAGTTGGTAGACCTCACGCTCGTTGAGCGACACGCGGCCCTGACGCCGTGCCGGCCGATCTTCCCACTTCGTCCACACCGTCACGCCCACGAGGCTGGTGTTCTGCACCTCGACGACCACGCATTCGTCGGCAGTGGGGCGCGGGCCTTCGTCCGGATCCGCTCTCGATGATCCGCAGGCGGGAAGCGCCAGGGGTAGCGCGACGACGAGCCAGCCCCACGCGGCTCTCCGCGCTGCATGCCGAACCAGACCACGCGAACCCGTCCTCGCTTGGACCACTCTCCTGCCGTGAAAGTTGCCCATTGAAAGTTTCCTCCGCAGAAGACCGTTAATGAACTGCCTGCCGGCAGCCGACTGATCGTGACCCTTGAAGGTGTCACCCGTTGGCGGCTGACGCGAGCGCTCCGGCCTCATCATCTCCACTCTCCACTCTCCACTCTCCACTCTCCATTCCCTTCGATTCGCGAGTCGGTCGCCCACGTCGTATCATTACTCGAAACCGCAGGTGAGGAGAACGCAATGAACCTGAATGGCGCCGTCGCGCTGGTCACCGGAGGAAGCGAAGGGATCGGCCGCGGAATCGCCGAGGCCCTGAAGGCCGAGGGATGCAAGGTCACGATCACGGGCCGGCGCGAAGACGTAGTGCGAGACGCCGCCGACGAGATGGGTGTCGCCTTCATCCCCGGCGACGTGGGTGTGGAAGCTGACGCTGTTCGCACGGTTGCAGCGGTCATCAAACAACATGGACGGCTGGATATCTTGGTCAACAATGCCGGATTCGGCGTGTTCAAGCCGCTGGTTGAGATGACGCTCGAAGAGTTGGAGGGCGTCTACCGTACCAACGTCTTTGGCGCGTTCCTGATGGCACGCGAGGCGGCGCGACAGTTTGTAAAACAGGGTAGTGGTGAGCTGATCAATATCTCCTCGACGTCCGGGCTCAAGGGCGGACGCGGCAGCACGGCGTACAGCTCATCCAAGTTTGCGCTCCGCGGTATGACCGAGTGTTGGCGGGATGAACTCCGTCGCCACAACGTACGCGTCATGCTGGTAAACCCAAGCGAGGTGGTTACCGAGTTTGCCACGAAGGCGGGATACGAGCGAGAATCGTCCCCGAAGAAATTGCGACCGCAGGAGATTGCCGACGCGATCGTGGGAGCGTTGAGAGTCGAAAACCGCGGCTTCATTCCCGAGTTTTCGGTGTTTGCGACAAACCCGTTTTAGCGGCACGTCGTGACCGGTGCCAGCGGACCGCCAGTGGGGATCGAAGAGCTGGCGCGCACGTCGGCCATCGGGCGTGAGGCGACGCCCGTCGGAATGCTGACCGAAGATGTACCCGCTCTCGATGAGGATGTCAGTGGCGTCCATGGTTATTCCTCCTGAATGAGCGCACGAGATTGCAGGCTAGGGTATGGGATGCGACGAGGACGCTGCCGGGTAAGCTTCCCCACCACAGTAGCGACCCCTCAATTCTGAACGAACCACAAACGGATGCCTTCGGACCGTTCGCCAGCATGACGTCGAGACATGTGGCTGGGGTGTGCGTCAATCGGCGCTGTCTGAGCGTGCGCGTATTTCGGCGCAACCATCACGTTATTCAAGATCCTCTGGGGCAGAAGAGTAAATCCCGCCAACCAGGTGTTAGTAAGACTGTCCGGCGCGTTCGGCGAGTGTTCTCGCGCGGTCGCGGACCTATGGATACTTTTCGAGCAATGGGCCACCAGCTCTTCAGTCACCTTGCCCGAGTCGCGCGCGCGCTTTCCAACGGTACATCACGTTCCACGAGGCAATCGGTTGCCGGCGTTGCCTGTACGACAACCGCGCTCATGTGGGGCGCCCTCCTCGTAAGTGTTCTCTTCTCTGCCTGCCTGGACGACGTCGTCAGCCCCCAGAATGGCCACGACTCTCTGCTCGGTCACGCGCCATTGTGGACGCCAAGGTACGGGGGATCTGCCAAGGGGACGCCCACGGTCTTGGGGGGAGTTACCATCACCTGGGACGCAACCGGCGCCGCGACGGTGTACATACCGGGTGACTCCATCGCCATCGGTACAGACGGTACCCTCGAAATCCTCGCTGACGGCACACTCTCGCTCACCCCACCGTCGGACGTCGTTGAGGCAGAGACCATCGAGTTTGCGTACGAGTTCACCGATGACGCGGGACAGCTCGTGACGCGTTCCGGGACGGTCGCGACGACCGTCGCTAGTGTTCCCGCAACGCCGAACACGCCGATACTCCTCACGTTCTCGTACGTTCCCGGTGCCGGTAGCGGTGGGACGATATTCAGTCCCAACTCCATGATATACGTCAGCCCTAATGGCTTTGTTCGGGGAAACGCCGGCGGCAACCCAGCGATCACGCCGCCTGATGACTTTCACTCCGGCGGATCGTTGCAATACACCCTCAAGAATTGGGGGAGCGGCGCCACGCGCGGCGACGTGGTCGTTCGCACAGGTTGCACTGCCATCGCGCCCGGGCAGCCGTCAACGGGTCTCTGCGAGTTCGATTTCGGCGACGCCTCCGACGGTCCCTACCCGACGTTGTTGGCGAGTGATGGTGCGCGTCACCTGATCCGGACGAGCCTGTTTCTCGGTGCCGCCGTAGATGGAGAGAGTGACGGCCAGCCGAACGGAATCGATGCCTCGGGCGACGATTCGCAGGGTAGCGAACCAGACGACGAGGACGGCGTGACACTTACCTCCGGGCTGGTTGTTGGCGCGAACGCGACAGCCGACGTGGTCGCCTCGGGAACCGGGATCTTGAACGCGTGGATCGACTTCAACGACAACGGTGTGTGGGAGAACGGGGGGCCCGAGCAGATCGCGACGGACGTGGCGCTCGGTGCGGGAACGAACTCGCTGACGTTTGCTGTGCCCGGGGGCGCGGTGCCGGGCAGACAATTCGCCCGGTTTCGGGTCAACGCTGGTGGTGGGTTGCTGCCCACCGGCGAAGCCTCGGAAGGTGAGGTTGAGGACTACCGCGTGTCCGTGCTTCCGCAGCTCGCGCTGACGGCTGTCGTCACGGGCCTCGCATCGCCCGTCTATCTCACGAGCCCACCCAATGACTTGCGTCTCTTCATTGTCGAACTTCCCGGCCGCATCCGCATTGTGCAAAACGGCCAGC
>JBFHWR010000258.1:0-5712 GCA_041599395.1 Gemmatimonadales bacterium
AGCGCCACCACGAATTCATCGAGTTTCCTTCCGTTCCTGGTTGAGTCATCCCCCACACGGCCGTTCCGTGCACTACCGCACCGAATTGCCCGTGCCGGGGTAGTAAATAAGGGTTATCTTGTTTCTGACGACGCGACCTCAAACCCGGGGGTACCGATGTTGTCACCCAAGGCATCCGCCCGCATCGTGTTGGGCTTCGGCCTGCTGCTCGCACTCGGCACGGGCTGCGCCCGCTCGAAGGATGCTGCCGGCAACCAACCCGCCGTAACTCCGGAGCACGAAACGGACGAGCACGCGATGGTGACCGCGGAGGACATCGAGCGCACACCCAACGTGCCCATCGAGCGGCTGCTCGGCTCCCGGTTCGCCGGTGTGATAGTAACCCGCGCGGCCGACGGCGGCATTGCAGTGCGCATTCGTGGGCGTACGTCCATCGTCGGCTCCAACGAGCCGCTGTATGTTATCGACGGGTTCCCCATCAAAGCGGGGCCAGGCGGCAGCCTGGTCGGCATCAACCCGTACGACATCGAATCCATCGAGGTTCTGAAGAACGCCGCTGCCACGACGTACTACGGTGTACGTGGTGCGAACGGCGTCATCATCATCAAAACGAAGCAGCCGGACCGGTGACGCGGAAGACCAGCGGCCGGTCGTTATTGCGGGTCACGACGTACAGCGGGCCCTGACGCGAGCGGATCCGCTGGATGTCGCGGGCCTGTCCAGGGACCGAGAACCCGCTCTCGCTCGCCGGCACCGCGGTGAACTCTCCCCTCCCGTCTCCACGCAGGAAGACGCCGTAACCCGCACTCATCCGACCGATCTCGGGCTTCACGCCATCGAAATTCCCCGCAAGCAGTAGATCCAGATCGCCGTCGCCGTCGTAGTCGTCCGCCAGAATGCCGTAAACCGGAGCCAGCTGCGCTTCGTGCGGTAACGGCTCGAGGGTGTACGAGCTGTCACCGTTGCTCGTGACCAGCGCGGTTGCAAACGTATACGCCTGCTTGACCAGGGCGTCGGCGAGCTCGGCGGGGGAGAAGATGTCCGTCACGCCTTGCAACGCGTAGTCCTCGAACGTGGGATACCTGGGCGCGAGCGCGGGCAAGACGTTGATGAGATCGTTGCGCAACGCAAGCGGGTAACTGGTGCCGCCGTTGTAGTACGAAACGACCTGCTCGACGAACCCGTTCTTGCTGAAGTCCTTCACGTACATCCTCACAGGCTCGGCCCGGCTGGCGCGAAATCGCGTGTTCAGCCCCACGTTCCCCACGATGAAATCGGTGCGACCGTCGCCGGTAAAATCGCCGGCCACGATGCGGTTCCACCAGCCGTGGCTGTCCGCGAGGCCGGGTACGCTGAGACGCCTGAGCGTCCCACCGCCGGCGTTGCGAAAAACGGTTATCGGCATCCAGTCACCGACGACGACCAGATCCGCCCAGCCGTCACGGTCGATGTCCTCCCAGATGGCGTCGGTCACCATGCCGATCCGTTCCAGACCCGGCGCAGCCTGTGCCGTGACGTCGGTGAACCGGCCGCGACCGTCGTTCTGCAGCAGCACGCTCTGCGGGTCGACGCCATAGCGCCAGGGGACGACGCGACCGCCAATGAACAGATCCGTGTCCCCATCGCCGTCGAAGTCATGAGCCGCCACGCGTGAGCCACTCACATTCATCGGCGGGAGCTGCGCCTTCTGAAAGCCGCCTCCGCCCCGGCCATCGTTCAGGTACAGGCGATCCTGGAGGGCCGGCGCCATGTCCGAATACTCGCTGCCGCCACTCACCACGTAGAGGTCCTGGTGGCCGTTGCCGGTCGCGTCAAAGAACACGGCGCCCAGGTCTTCGGAGACCCGGTCCGACTCAAAGACTCGAGGGGTGCTGCTGACGAACGTTCCGCCCCGCTGTTGCAGCAGGATCCTCCCCGGCTGATCCTTGGCGCCACCGATAAACGCGTCTTCACGTCCGTCCCCGTTCACGTCGGACACGGCCATGAACGGCCCCTCGGTCGAAAGCAGTCTCGGAAGCAGCGGCTCGCGCTCGAAGTCCGCGAATTCGTTCTCACGATGGCGGTACCCAAGAGCCACCTGGTCCGTGACGTCCGTGAAGAGTGGCCGAGACGCTGGCGGCTCGACATCTGTTTGCGGCGCCGCTACTGCTGTCGCTTGCTCAACCGTCAGCCGTTGATCCGCCGCAACGCCTTGTACGACGCTGATCCGCCCATCCGGCCATTCAACCGTCACCGATTCGATGGAATCCTGCGCGCCGATGCCAAACGTCAGTGTGTACTCGACGCTCGACTGGAAACCTCGCGACGGCATCACCTCCTGGAAGAACTGTCGATCGTCCCCGGTGAGCGTGACCTTTGCGCCTACGCCGAACCGGTTCGGCCCCTCGCCCCGAAGGTCGATCTGCAGAAAGCGATTGTCACCGACGGCGCGTGTGGTGTTGCGATAGATGGACACGGGCCGGTTGAGGTTGTTGACAACCAGGTCGAGCGCGCCGTCGCCGTCCAAATCACCATAGGCCGCCCCATTGGAAAACCCCTCGGTATTCAGCCCCCACGACGCGCCGACGTTCGAAAACGTCAGATCACCGTTGTTGCGAAACGCGTAGTTCGGCAGCGCCGTCGACGTCATCTCTTCCACGAGTTCCATGAAGTTGACCCGCTTTCCCTCCATGGCGCGCATGATCGTTTCATTGTCCGCCAGATAGGAGATGTAGTCCTGCGCGGTCACATCTCGGGGGATGCCGTTGGTGACATGAATGTCCTTGTGGCCGTCGAGGTCGAAGTCCGCAATCAGCGCGCTCCAGCTCCAGTCCGTGCGGTCCACCCCGGCCAATTGCCCGATCTCGCTGAAGGGTCCGTTGCCGTTATTACGATGGAGCATGTTGCGCATGAGCTGGTGGTAATAGTGCTTCAACTTGCTCTGGTACTGGTCCCAGCTCTCGAACGCGGCAGTCATCTTGAATCGGTACTCGTCCTCCGGCAGCATGTCCGTCACGTACACATCCAACCGTCCATCGTTGTTGATATCCGCGATATCGAGCCCCATTGACGATTGGCTGATGTACGGCATCTGCTGGTCGAGCACTTCGCCGAACGTCCCGTCGCCCTTGTTGACGTAGAGGTAGTCCCGCTCGAAGAAGTCGTTGGAGACGTACAGGTCCGGCCAGCCATCGCGATTCAAGTCTCCGATGGCCACGCCCAAACCAAACCCAATCTCGCTCCCGAA
This sequence comes from Gemmatimonadales bacterium, assembly GCA_041599395.1. Lineage (GTDB taxonomy): Bacteria > Gemmatimonadota > Gemmatimonadetes > Gemmatimonadales > GWC2-71-9 > JBFHWR01. The sequence goes on from JBFHWR010000258.1 coordinate 3,227, forward strand.
GATGCCGGCTTCCTCGCTCACATCGATGAAGCGCTCGCCGTCGTTGCGATACAGTTTATCTCCGCCACCTTCATGCCGGACGTGTCGAATGTTGCGCAGACCGAGGCTCGAGACCGGACGAGACGAATTGTTCACCAGGTATACGTCCAGATCCCCGTCCCGGTCGTAGTCGAAGAACGCGGCGTGCGTGGCTAGGCCACGATCCGCCAAGCCGAACGCGGTGGCCTCCTCAGTGAACGTGGGCACCCCATTTGTGTTCACGCCTTGGTTGATGTACAACTCGTTGGCCCGATCGTCCTCTTTATCACCCGCGTAGCAGACATAGATGTCGAGGCGCCCGTCCCCGTTGACATCCACAAAGGTGACACCGGTCGTCCAGAAGCCATGTCCGGCAACGCCTGCATCGTCGGTGACATCGTGGAACCGGAACGCTCCCTGGTTCAGGAACAGCCGGTTTGCTTCGAGATTCGACGTGAGCATGAGGTCTGGCAGGCCGTCACCGTTGAGATCACCCACCGCCACGCCACCGCCGTTGTAGTAGTTCCGGTAGCTGAAGATGTTGAGCGCTCGCGTGTCGCGGACGCGGTTCTCGAACCGGACACCGGTGTACGCTGACGGCAGCTCGACAAAGAGGCGGCCGTCGCCTGCCGGCATGTCATCCATCCGACCGACCGGACCGTCTCCATCCTGGCCCGAGCAGCCGGTGACGAGACACGCGGCGGCCATGAAGAGCCGGTAATGGGGTACTGCTCCTTGCGTCATGTCGTCGAACCGTGGATACCCTGCGAAGATGAGACTCGCGCGGGTGCCCTAATACACCATAGCCCGCCCTCTGAGTGAGGGCAGGCTATGGCATCGAGCTGTGGGAGATCGCGTTGTGCGATCAGTATCCCGGGTTCTGCTGGAGCAGCGGGTTCGCGTCCAGCTGGGGCTGCGGAATCGGCATCAGCACGAGATGGGCTGCCCCGGCTGACTTGAAGGACCACGGCGCCGTGAACTTGCCGTGCCGAATCAGGTCCTGACGCCGTTTGGTCTCGCCGGTCAACTCAAACAACCGCTCGGCCAGGATGACGTCCCGATCGATAGCGCCAAGCGGCTCATCCGGGTCGAACACCCGCGCACGAAGCATGTTCAGCAGACCAAGGGCCTCCCCACTGCCCGGGTTCTGCTCGTTCAACGCCTCGGCCTTGATCAGATACATCTCAGCGAGACGGAAGTACGTGAAGTCGTTGCCGTTGTCCTGGGCAACGTGGTCCGGGTCGGGCGGGAACTTGAGGATACGCGTTCCCTCACCTTCTGTGGCCTGTGTTTCGTCGGCGATATCCACTGTGAAGACCAGCCGATTGCCCTGGCGGTCGTTGACCGGCTGCCCGGTTTCGACGTTGACCTGCGGCCCTTCCAGGAAGATGTCCCGACGTTGGTCGTCTGCATCAAACGCGCGATAGGTCTCGGCCAATGCCGCGAAGCCGTTCCACGGTGACGGGTTGAACTGGTTGTAGTGCAGCGCCCGCATCACCAAGTTGAGGCCCAGGTTCGACTGGTTGACGAACTTGACCACCAGGATGTTCTCGGGAGACGTGTTGTTGCTGGCGGTGAAGTTGGACCGCCAATTTGACGCGAGGCTGTACGCGCCGGAGTTCATGACCCGGTCTGCGGCAGCGATGGCAGCCGCGCACGCCCCCGACACGTCCGCGCAGGAGTTGTAGCCGGTTGCATTGGGCGTTGCCGTCGTGAAGACCCCGGCGTTCAGATACATATTCGCCAAAATCGCATCCGCGGCACCCTGCGTCATGCGGCCGTGGTCGCCGGCCGGCCAACTCGCGGGCAGCGCACCCCGAGCCGCCTCCAACTCACTCGTAATGAAGTCGAACAGCGCTTGACGGGAAGCCTGCTCTCGTGGCTCCACCTCGGTGGTCGTCACGAGCGGCACGTTGCCGAACATGTCCAGCAACATGTAGTAGTAGAACGCCCGGAGCGTCCGGAGCTCAGCCTCCACTGCGGCCTGATTCGCCACGGTGAGGTTCTCCAGTGCCGCGAGCAACACGTTGGCGCGGGTGACGCCGGTGAATCCGTCCACCCACATGCCGTTGATGTCGTCGAGCCCGGACGGGCTGTTGGCCGTCCACGTGTGGCGGTGGATCTCGAGCCAGCGGCCGTTGTCGAACCAGTCACTGCCCCGAGTCGGGACGATCATCTCATCCGACGTGACCTGACTCAAGTTGTGGTAGCTCCACGTGGTGTTGCGGAGCACCGAGTACACGGCCGCGATGCTGCCTAGGACCTCCGCCTCGGTCTGATTGAAGTTGTCAGGCGTGATGGAGCTGGTAGGTGATTCATCCAGATCCGTGCAGCCATAGGCAAAGAGGGAGACCAGCGCCAGCGTGAAAAGCCTCCCGCCTATGATCGAATAATGGGAACGTCTTGTCTTCATTATATCCCCAAAGTTGTCGTTAAAAGCTCTCCGCATCACGTCGCCTCCAATTCCC
>JBFHWR010000259.1:0-5708 GCA_041599395.1 Gemmatimonadales bacterium
ACAGCCGTCGCCGCGCTCGCCTCGGTCTTCCTCGTCATTCCAGCCGCTGCCTCTGCCCAGGACGAACAGCCGCAGAAGGTGGACATCGAAAAGATCTACGACGCCACCGATACGCTGGCGACCGAGGTCGACTCCCTCCCCGTTCAGCTCAACTGCCCGAAGTACGATCCACGAGACGTGAGCGGCGACGCCACCACGTTTTCCTTCGAGCGCCGACCGGACCTCGAGACCGGCGGCGGCATGCTCGAGGCGACGCTCGAAATGGTCATCGGCCGCGACGGCAAAGTGGAACGCCGCCTGATCAACGTGGTCGAGATCAGCGACCGCCGGCTCGAACGGTCCATCGAGTATTGGGTGCGGACGTGCCGCTATAAGCCAGGCATGATCGGCGGGGAAAAGGTCCGCGTGCGCATTCGGGAGTCGTTCAGGCACAGATTGGATCGATAGAATATGCAGTAATGGATATTGAAGAGCATCATTCTCGATTCATCGTCCGCTCAATCTCCCGCACCGTTCTCGGCGCGCCCGCTGAGAGGTTCTCGTATCCCGTCTCCGTCACCAGAATCATGTCTTCGATCATGATCGCGACGCTCTCGTCCGGGATGTAGAGCTTGGGCTCGACCGTGAACACCATGCCGGGCGCGAGCGGCATCGAATAGTCTCGGCCGTCCAACGCATCGAGCCCGATGTGGTGCCCCAGGTCCCGTACCCCGATTCCGCGGGCACCGCTGTACCGCGTGAGCCCTCCACCGCGGGCGAGATAATGTGTCGGTGAGGGCATCACGCCCCACACCCCGTCCTCACCCATGCGGTCGAGGTCTTCAAACTCCTCGATTCCATAGTCTCGAAACACCTGTGCGGCCGCTCGAATGACATCGAGCATCATCACGCCAGGCGCGATGGTCTCCAAAGCGGCCTCCTGTGCTTCGAGCACGATCTCGTAGTAGCGCCGCTGCCGCGGGCCAAAGCGTCCGGAGACCGGGAGCGTGCGGCAGATGTCGGACGCGTACATCTCGTACTCCGCCGCCCCATAGTCGATGAAGATGAGTTCACCGGCCTGCATCACGCGATCGTCGAAATCGTACGCCTCCGAACGCAGCGGATAGAGTGTCATGGATGACGGGCCCGACGAGATGATCGGGCCGAACGCGGCGCGCGGCGCGCCCTCGCGTTTCCACACTGCTTCCATCACGCCGGCCACTGCCAGGTCATTGATGCCGGGACGGATCGCACCCATGGCTTCGATCAACCCCAAGACGCTGATCTCCGCCGCGCGCCGGAGTGCCGCGATCTCGTACTCGTCCTTGATGAGCCGCATCCGCGCGATATACGGCGTGACGTCGCGAATCTCGCTGCGCCGGAGGAGTCGGGCGATCGCGCGCTCGAGTTGCTGTCGGACCGAAAGCGGCGGGTCGAGTCCCGGAGGTGCGTACAGCGAGTCGGTGTCACGTGCGAAGTACACGGTCTGCGCGGTCCCGACCACATTGGTCAGCCACGCCGCAAACTCATCCACGGGATACGTCTCGGCGATGCCGAGGGCTTGCGCAGTGGAGTCGCCCGGCGCGAGTCGCTGAATCGGGCGGTTCCACGTCGCGCGACGCAGCCTGTCATCCTCAAACGAGTATTGCGCCCCGGCAAACTGAAACCGTGTCGGCAAAAAGAGCGCCTCCCGGAGGCCGGCCGAGGATTGCTGCAGCACCAGGATGGCGTAGGGAGAATGGACACCGGTGAGGTAGTAGAAGTTCGGATCCTGCCGCACCATGCCGCCGGCGCGGATGCGATAGGCCCCGGGAACGATCACTGTCGTGTTTCCGACGGCATCCATGAGACGCGCGCGCCGGTCCGCAAGCACACTCGGCGGAACGGCACCATCGGATTGCGCCATGAGCGGATGGGGAAGGGGGGTGGCAAGGAGTGCCAGCATGACGACGAGAGGACGGGAGAGCTGCGCGTTGGTCGGCATCGGAGTATCACCGAGATTGAGTGAGCGTGGCCGCCAGCAGGTGGTACGAAAAGCCCCGGGGAGTGATCCCCCGGGGCTGATGGTGCGATTCCTTGGTCGAGACGACGGCTATCCCTTGGCCGCCTTCAGCCGCTTGGCCACGTCGTCCCAGTTGATGACGTTCCACCACGCGGCAATATAGTCAGGACGGCGGTTCTGGTACTTCAGATAATACGCATGCTCCCACACATCGAGCCCGAGAATGGGGGTCATGCCCCGCATCAGGGGGCTGTCCTGGTTGGGCGTGCTCTCGACGATCAACTTGCCATCCACTGCAACCAACCACGCCCATCCGCTGCCAAAACGCGTGGCCGCGGCGTTTGAGAATTGCTGCTTGAACTGATCGAAGTCGCCGAAGGTCGAGTTGATCGCGTCGGCCAGCGCCCCGCTCGGCTTGCCACCGCCGCTCGGCTTCATGATCTGCCAAAACAGGCTGTGGTTGGCGTGTCCACCCCCGTTGTTCCGCACGGCGACTCGAATGTCGTCCGGCAGGGAGTCGAGGTCCCCAATCAACGCTTCGACATTCTTGCTCCCGAGGTCCGGATGTTTCTCCAGGGCCGCGTTCAGTTTGCTGACGTATCCTTGGTGATGCTTCGAATGGTGAATTTCCATGGTTCGCGCATCGATGTGGGGCTCGAGCGCCTTATAGTCGTACGGTAACGCGGGAAGTTCGTGGGCCATGACAACGGGCTCCTTTGTAATTGCCATTCTGGGGCTCCTTTCCTGAACCGTCTTCTCGTGTTAAATCGGTTTCAGAGACTCATAATTACCCACTCGGTACGGGCAGGACAAGGGATGCGTGGCCATCGTTCCAGCCCGTGCCGCCGCCGGAGAAACCGCATGAACGGTGAGACGTCACACCCTGCTCCCGGTTCCGCTCTTCCGTCCACCCCCCCGGCCGTGGGGACAACGGCGCCGGATTTTGTGTTGCCCTCAACCCGGGGTGACCACGTGAGCCTGCGTTCGCTGCGCGACGGGTCAACGGTCCTTCTCGCCTTCTTTCCGGCTGCGTTCACCGGGGTGTGCACCGCCGAGATGTGTGACCTCAGCAGCGACATTGAAGCCTTCACCCGCGCCAACGCGACGGTTGTGGGGATCAGCGTCGACTCCATTCCCTCTCTAATGGAGTTCAAGGCCAAGAACGGGATCACGATTGACCTGCTGAGCGACGTTCGACGAGACGTGACGCGCCGGTACGGCATCTTGAACGAGACATTTTTTTCAGCAAAGCGCGCGTATTTCATCGTCGGATCCGACGGCACGATCAAGTGGAAACACGTCGAGAACGACCTGGACGATAAGCGGGACAACTCGCAGTTGCTCGAGGAGCTCGCGCGCCTCGGCTGAATTACGCACAACAAGGAGGCCCAATGCGCCCGCTCGCGTGCGTCACGACGCTCATCCTCGCGGTGGTCGGGGTTACGGCAGCACAGCAACCGGACGGACAGACGCGTCTCCTGGAAGACCTCAACTGGATCACGGTTGGCGAGTTGGTACCCGATTCGATCCAATTGGTGCTGCTGCCGGCAGGGACGCTGGAGCCGCACGGCGTGGTGAATAACGGCGCGGACAACACGGTGCCGTATGAGATGGCCCTGCGGCTCGCTCCGCGAGTCAATGGATTGGTCGCCCCGACGATTCCGTACGGCGTCACGACGACGCTGGGCGAATACCCTGGAACGTTCGGCATTCGGCCGGAGACCTTCGAGGAATACGCCTACGAGGTGCTCTCCGGCTTGGCCGCGATCGGATTCCAGAACATCGTGATCTTGAACGGGCACGGCCCCAATGGTGCCCCGCTCAGAAGCGCCGCCAACCGGGTGTGGGGCGAGACCGACAGTCGTCTCCTCGTCACCGACTGGTGGGCGCTGACGGCGGACCTCGTCGAAGAGGTGTACGGGTCACAGGGCGGTCATGCCGGAAACAACGAGACCGGCGCGGTCCTTGCGGTTCGACCCGATTTGGTGCATGCCGATCTGTATACGGGCGCGGAGATGACGACGCCTCGCGGGTCGGGCTGGACTGCGTACCCGTTTCCGTCATCGGTGCTGCTGTATCGCGCCGGAGAGGGGTATCCCGACTTCGATCGCGGAAAGGCCGAGCGGTACTTCGATGGCGTGGTCGACCGCGTGGCGGCCCTCATTCACGACGTGGTTGCGAAATGGGATCGCGCGGGCTTGTGAGGTGATGGGTGCGCGCCACAGCGCCTGGAAACGCAAACGTTCCCGCGGGCGCCTCATCGGTCGGTTTTCGGGTAGATTAATCGAGAGGTACGAATGCGAAGGGTATGTCTCGAGCGCGAAACCGCACCTAGTCGGTGTGGCACTCTTGTGAGTCGTATGTCGTCGAACCTACGTTCTCCGCGATGATGCAACCGAATGTCCCGCTGCGTGACGAATCGCTCCTCTCCGGCGGTGAGACGCCCGTCGAGACGATGAGCCTTGGCCTGGTGGCCGAGATCGCCGCCCTGATGCGGCACGGGGACGGTCTGGACGACGTGCTCACGGGCACCGTGTCGGCACTCTGCCGCGCGTGGCGCAACCGGGACTGCCGGGTCTGGGTCCGAGGGCGGGATGGTGAATCGTACCGCCCGTACTCCGGCCGTGGCGTGCCGGGGCCTCCGACAGCAGTGGCAGAAGGGGTTCGGACGTGGCTCTTGCCGTCCGAGGAGTACGACAACTCGTTGAGCGCCACCCGCATGCGAGTGCCGCTCGTCCAAAACGGCGATCGCCTGGGGGTGCTCGAAGTCACGGTACCGTCCGGACCGGTTTCGGCGATACACCGCCAGATCGTCGACGTGGTTGCCGGCATGCTGGCTTCGTACCTGGCGGTTGCGAAGTACGCAGCCAAACACGCCGCGCTCGGGAGCGTTGCCCCGGATTCAGGCGGGCAGGCAACACAGGACCTGACGGAGGAGATCGTTGATTCGCTTCCCGTTGGGCTCTACGTCATTGACCGAGACTATCGCGTGTTGACGTGGAATCGGCAGCGCGAAACCGGTACGCTCGTCGACCGCGAACATGCGGTCGGGCGTTCCATCTTCGAGATCTTGCGCCGGATGGACGCAGACCGCCTGCGGGAGGAATTCGACACTGTGTTTCGGACGGGCAGGGCCGAGCAGGTGGATGTTGAATCCACGCACACCGGCGAGCCGCGGCATCACCGGATTACCAAGATTCCGATGCGGGTGGGCGGCGGCGACGTGTCCCACGTCATCACGATCGCTGAGGACCTCACGGAGTGGATGTCGATGCAGCAGCAGCACGTGGTCCTTGCCGAAAAGCTTGGCGCGGTCGGCCAACTCGCCGCGGGCGTCATGCACGAGTTGAACAACCCACTCGCCACCATCGGTGCGTGTGTCGAGGCGCTCTCGCTGCGCACCCCCCCATTGGCCGATCCGGTGCGTACGGTGTTCGACGAATACCTGCGGATCATCGAGTCGGAACTCGAGCGCTGCCAGGCTATCATCGACGGGTTACTCGACTTCTCGAGACCCACGTCCCGCCAGAAGCGCTTGTGTGACATCAACCGGATCGTTGACGATGCGCTTTTCCTGGTAAAACACCACGACAAGTTCCGCCGCATCACGCTGGTGCGACAGTTGGCTGACGGCGTGCCGTGGGTCGAGGCGAACACGGAGCAACTCATCCAGGTCTTCGTCGCGCTGATGCTGAACGCGATCGATGCGATGGAAGGGACGGGCAGT
>JBFHWR010000260.1:0-5613 GCA_041599395.1 Gemmatimonadales bacterium
GGTGGCAGTTCTCGAGTGGCAAGCGTGGGACGGCTTTCTGCTCCCGCATGTCCTGGGCGACGGCGCGCTCCGGATCGCAACCGACCCGTTCCACGAATTCCCGCCGGCCGAGTTCGAACGGATTTGCCAATCTGTCCCGACCGTCTGTTTCCAGATCAACCTGTCCCTTCGGCGTCGGCTGCCGCTACGAATCCACGACCTCGCTCGTCGCTTTGCGGAACGGGGGGTCTATGTCGTGAACGGTCTCGTGCAAGACATTCGCAAGTCGACGCTCCACGCACACCTCGAGGGCATCGGCCTGCACTCGGCACGCGCAGACCGCACCGGTCCGCCGGACGAGGTCCTGTTCGTCAAAACCGATCTCAACTATGGAGGCGAATTGGAAAGGCAGCTCCCGCCGGGAATCATCGCATCCGCCGGCTTTGAACAGCTCGTCTCACCCGACATCGGCGCCTACGACTACAACACCGCCGCGCGCGGGGATCTCCCCGAAACCGTATGGAACGATCCCGCCCTCGTCGTGGAAACACATATCAGCAACGGCGAGCACTCCTTCTACCGCGTCTACTTCTCGGGTCAGCAAATCATCATCGTCCGGGCGTTTGCCCAGGGGATCGTCAAGAAACTCTCGGACGATCCGCGTGACATCAACTTTCTGTCGAAGCTGGATTTACTGGAAGACGACGCCGACACGCCAGACCTTAGCCCCACGCTGAAACGGGATGTGGCCACCTTTATCGCCAACACGCCCGTTGAATTCGGGTGCCTCGACATCATGCACGACGGTCACGACAACCATTACATCGTCGACCTCAACCTGACGCCCTACGGCGGCGCCTCTGCCCCGGATGCCGATCTCAGTGCGTACTTGAGAGCGGGTATCACGGATCCTCGGAAACGCAAACCGGCGCATCGACTCGGCTCGCCGCTTACGTGACGCAGCGACTCGTACCGACTACTCACGACCGGGGGCCAGCGCCTTCGTGAGTCATCCTGCTACATTTCCGAGATCCTCTCTCTTTTCGATGTGTTCGCCGCCCGGGAGGTACGAGTGGACATCAAGACGTTGAATGAGGTGTGACAATGCGCTCCACCCACGCCCTCACCGTTACCCTCGCAGTGGTTCTGAGCGCGTGTCAGGCGACGCGGCAGACGCCACGCACCTCGCAACAGATACGTCCGCAGGAAGCTAGGTGTCCCGCCCGCCCGATCGAGTTTATCGTCGTCCAATTAAACGACGTGTACGAAATCTCCCCCCTTGACGGCGGACGGGTGGGCGGCATGGCGCGTGTGGCGACGGTCGTGAACCAGCTCAGAGCGAAGAACCCGAATACGATCGCCATCTTGTCAGGCGACTTCCTCAACCCATCGCTCATTAGCAGCCTGGACGGCGACCCTGGAGGCACGACGAAAATCGCCGGCGAGCAGATGGTCGCCGCCATGAACGGCGTAGGGATCGATTACGTCACCTTCGGCAACCATGAGTTCGACATTTCGCTCGCCTCACTTCAAAGCCGGCTCCGAGAGCTGAACGCGACGCTCATCTCGAGCAACGTGTGGCACAAGACCGACAGCCGGACCATCCAGCCGTTCGTCCAGCTCACAGGTGGCGTTGAGATGCCGGTGCCCGAGCACGTGGTGCACACATTCAAGACGGACATGTGCAAGGACGTCAGACTGGGGCTCATCGGGCTCACTTTGGCGTTCAACATCACGGATTATGTCGACTACGATAGCGTGGACGTCGCCGGGACGCGTGCGTTCAACGCCGCCAGCGCGGAGAGCGACCTCGTGTTTGCCATCACCCATCTCACGATTCACCAGGACAGCGCGTTGGCCCGCCAGATTCCCCAGATCCCCCTCGTCATGGGCGGACACGAACACGAAGACATGCTGACCCAGGTGGGCCACACGCGCATTACCAAGGCCGACGCGAACGCCAAAACGGTGTACATCCACTGGGTCACCTATCACCCCGAGACCGGTGAGACCGACGTCTGGTCTCAGCTCATGCCCATCACGGAGGACATCGCAGAAGACCCAGCCGTCAAGTCGATTGTGACGCTCTGGGAAGACAAGGCGAACGGCGCGATCCGAGCGATGGGGTACTACCCGGATTCGGTGCTGGCTGACTTCGAGGAGCCCTATGACGGTCGTGGGGCCTCGGTGCGCAACAAGCCGACAAACCTGGGACGGACCGTCGCCTGCGCCATGCTTCATGCCGACAACACCGCCGAGCTGGCGTTCTTGAACAGCGGGTCGATCCGGATCGACGATCAGCTCATGGGTGACATCACACACCGGGACGTGCTACGCGCCGTGCCGTTTGGCGGCGCCATCGTGCACGGAAGCATTCGCGGTGATGTGCTGAAGCGAATCCTGGACATCGGGTCGGGGGAAAACCAAGGCGAGGGCGGGTTCCTCCAGGTGACGCCAAACGTCGAACGGCAGAATGGCGGCGTCGTCATCAACGGGACGCCTCTTGAAGCAGGTCGGCGGTACGAAGTCGTGTTGCCGGCGTTCATGAGCGAAGGCAGGGAATCCAACTTGGATTTCATGAAGGGCCTGGACTACCGTCCGCTGCAACTCCGCGGCGTGGATGGCAGCGAGAAGAACGATCTTCGTGACGTGGTGATGGAGTATCTCGAGAGTAAGGGCGCCGCCTGGGAGGAATGCGTGCCGGCGTCCTCGAGCACGAACCGCTAATCAACCACCGTCGGCGGCGGCGGCTCCGCTGTCCCCATGGCGAGGTTCACAGATGCCGAGATCGAGCGGCGAACCTGCCGATGCGCAGGGCGCCACCTAACACCTAACACCTAACACCTAGCACCTAGCACCTAGCACCTAACACCTCACACCTAACACCTAACACCTAACACCTAAAACACCCGCTATCCCCTCCCACCCGCCAACTTCACGGCATCCGGCGACCGCTTGAGCCGCCACATTGCCCAGGTACCAAACGCCGGCCCGATTGCGAGCACCGCAAACGACCAGCGCCAGCCGAACCGGTCCACCAGCTCCGGAATCAGCCTGATCGACGCGAGTGTCAAGAGGAACCCCATGGCCGTCTGCGCGGTGAGCTGCGTGCCCATGTACTCGCGGTCCGCCAGCTCGCTGATGCTGCTCGAGAACTGTGCCGAGTCCGCGACGATGGCAAAGCCCCAGACGATTGCGACGATCGTTATCAGCGCCGGTGGGCCGCCGAACAGCAGCCCGATGGTTGCTGCGCAGCTGCCGCTCACCAGCATGCTGACGATGGTGGTGTTGCTCCGGCCCCAGCGGTCGGCGAGCAGCCCGGCGAGCAAGCTGCCCAGCCCACCCGCCGCGATCACCAGGAAGGCGGCAAGCGAGGCGGCGGCTTCAACACTGAGCGCACCGGATCCCGAGAAACCGGACGCGTTGTACGACGCGAGCAGAAAGAGGGGGATCCACGTCCACATGGCGTACAGCTCCCACATGTGTCCCAAGTATCCGAAGTTGGCGAGCCGGAGGGGGCGAAGAGCGAGCGCTTTCCCGACATGGTGCCACTGGAATTTTGGTGCCGGCGCGTAGTATGGACCCGACGAGCCAAACACCCATCCAACAATCGCGCCCAGTACAGCGAGCGCCGACACGATGTAGAGCACCGGTTCCCACGCTTCGATGCCGCCAAACGCGCGCACCAGGTGCGGCGCCGCCGAGCCCACCGTGAGCGCCCCGACCAGAATGCCGATGCCGAGCCCGCGGTCTTCCTTGGTCCAGGTGGCCATGATCTTCATGCCGACGGGGTACACCGCGGCGAGTGACAACCCGGTGCCAAACCGGAGAGCGATTGCGGTGGCAAACCCAGCTTCGAGCGCGGGAATCAACGCGTTCAACGTCGCGCCGAGCAGCGCACCCGCCACGAACACTCGGCGCGGCTGAAACACGTCGGGGACGTTGAACAGCGCGCTCAGCAGCGCACCGGTGACGAACCCAACCTGCACCGACATGGTGAGCCACGCCGCCCCGCCACCGGTGACGTCCCACTGCTCCATCAAGGCCGGCACCACGGCGGTCGCCGAGAACCAGAGCGTCATGGCGAGCAGCTCTGCGACGGCGAGGCCGAGGAGGTGGGGCCATTTTTCCAAGGAGTTAGGAGGTTGGAGTTAGGAGTTAGGGAAGACCGGGATTTACGAGCCGACGTGCTTCTTGCTTGATCGTGCTCTCAGCTTGCGCCTCAGTCCCGCCAACATGCGCGCCAGCTCCTCCGTTTGGTCAAGAATGCTCGCGGCGTCCGTTCGACTGAGCATTCCCAGCCGGTGCGCAATAATGATCAGAGTTTCCAACTCCATCAAGGACCCTGTCGCGATGCCTAGAAAGCGAATGTAGTCGCCTGTGTACGCTCTTCCATGTCCTTCGGCAATATTTGCCGGCAGTCCAACGGCGGCGCGCCGAATCTGACTCGTCAAGCCATACCGTTCGTCGTCGGGGAATACAGACGTCATTCGATAGCAACGGAGGACGAGCGATATTCCCCTTTTCCAAACATTGAGATCCCGGTAGCTCCGAATCGGTGCCGCAGCGTGTGACGTTCGAACCATGTGCTCCTCCAGAAAGAGTCGTGGTTCGAGTCTCACGGATCGTCCACGCATCGGACCATCATTCTGCGGCGAAGCTGATCCAAAACATCCCTAACTCCTAACTCCTAGTTCCTAACCCCTAGTTTCCGATCACCTACCACCTAACACCTCCCCTTGTTTTTCCCAGACGCCGGATTAGAATTTCCGATGCACGTGGTTTACGGGTGGAACGGGAGGCGGACGCCGGGCTGATCACGTGCGCCTGGGGCGTCGTGGGCGGCGACCGAGCCGCCCGGGACCAATGAAAACACAAGTCGGGGCGCCGAGCAGGGCCCCTCAATCGATTGACGTTCTGTGCCGCCGCCGCGGAGGCCGCAGGGCGTTTTTTTGTTGTCCAACATTCACCAAGAAGGAGCATCCACCATGGTAGTTCACAAGAAACCCACGACCCCCGGGACCAAGCCTGGCCAGAAGCCAGGGCATACGACCGGCCAACCGGCTTCCAAGCAACCGGCCGGCAAGCCGGCACCGAAGCCCGCGCCTAAGACCGGGGAAAAGAACCGGTAACTAGCCCTTTTCGGGGCTTCATCCCGCCGGCGGGCCGCGCGAGCGGCCTGTCGGCCCGGTGTTCCCGCGCAAAAAAAAAGCGCCCCAAGAGCGCCTCAGCATCGTTCAACAGCCAACACCTACTAATAATCTCCCTAGCTCCTAACTCCTAACTCCTAACACCTCTTCTACCTATCTCCTGCGAACGGCTCGGTTTTTTGCACGCCCAGGCGCGCCGGAGCGGCGTCTTCCTGGGGGACGCCGGTCGGCAAGATGATCTCGACCTGGTCGCGGTTGACGTTCAGGAAGTTGGTCTTGAGCAGCGAGTTGCCGGCGTGGTCCTGCACCTCGGCGTCGGTGACGGCAATGAACGCCTTGGAGTCGGTGAGGAAGTCGGTTAGCCGCGCGCCGGGAAGCAGGGCGATCAGTCCCTGTACCCGGAACGACCGGGTGAGGATGACGACTTTGGTGGTGTCTTGGGCGTCCTGCACGGCGTCCGTCTCCCGTTGCCCTGAAAAAGTGA
>JBFHWR010000261.1:0-5599 GCA_041599395.1 Gemmatimonadales bacterium
GACGCTGTTGAATGAACTCAGTGCGCGGGACGATAAGATGAGCCACGCATCGGCGCAGCTCCTGCGCTCGGAGCTGTTGCGGTCCGTGGATGAGGCCCGCAGGCACGGTGTCACGGTGTTCGGTTTTCTGTGTGAGCGGCTCGAGCGGGAACGTGCCGGCGTGATCCGGCTCGACGACACGTTTCGTGAAGATCCGATGTGGGATCGAGGGCTCGGGGTGGGCCTGGACAACCTGGTCGCCGTGATGCAGCGGCTCAAGGACGGCGTCGAGACCGTCGCCGACCGGATGGAACTGGATGCCGAACCAGACCGCCGGTCGCAGCTCGTGCAGGAACTTCGCGGCGTGGTCCGGCGGCTCCAGGCGGTGGCCGACGGCATGCTGCTCACCCTCCGTCCGCAACCCGGGGCAGACATGGTGCGCTGGATGGAGCGCCGGGGCAGCAAGCCCGCCGGCGGCTTGCCGTTTCCGCTCAGTCTCTCGGCCGTGCCACTTGATCTGGCGCAAGTGTTGAAGGAGACCCTGTTCGATCGGGTAGAGACGATCGTCCTCACGAGCGCGACGCTGGCAACGGGCGGCGAATTCGAGTTCTTGAAGGATCGATTAGGTCTCAACTTGGAGCCGAACGTGGTCAAGTACGAGGACGTGCTTCCCTCGCCGTTCGATTTTGGGGCTCAGTGTTTGTTCGGTGTGCCCACCGATCTACCGGATCCGCGTGGTGATGAGCCCGGGCACGATCGGGCCATTGCAACGGCCGTCGTCCAGCTCGCGCATGCGTCCGACGGCGGCATGTTCGTGCTGTTTACGAGCTATGCGGCTCTGCGGCGGGTGGCCGCTCAGGTTCGCGCGCGAATCGGGGGGCGCTGGCCTTTTCTCGTACAAGGAGAAGCCCCCCGGGACCAGCTGCTGCGTCGCTTCAGAGAGGCAGGTTCGGCGGTGCTGTTTGGGACCGATAGCTTTTGGGAAGGGGTAGATGTACCGGGGAGGTCGCTTCGTGCACTCGTGCTCGCGAAGCTACCTTTCAAGGTTCCGTCTGAGCCGCTCACGGCGGCTCGCTTGGAGGCGCTCGCGGCCAAGGGCCTCGATGGCTTTCGGCACTATTTGTTACCGCATGCGGCGCTCAAGCTGAAACAGGGGTTTGGGCGTCTGATTCGTTCACAATCCGACGTGGGGGTTGTCATACTCATGGATCCTCGGGTGCGGACACGAACCTACGGGGAGTTTCTCATGGCTTCGCTGCCGCCCGCAACGCGGGTGGACGGCAACTGGGAGACCGTACGAGCCGCAGCCGAGGAGTTCTTTGCGATCCACGGAATCGGAGCGCCGGCATGACCCATCCCAGTCGCCGAGTGGAGCGTCTACCCCGCTATGCCGTCGGAGAGCTAGCCGTGATCAAGCAACAGCTCCTCGAACGGGGAGAAGACGTCATCGATCTGGCCGCGGGCGACGCCGACCTGATGCCGCCTCGGGAAGCCGTCGAGGCGCTCCATCACGCACTCGGCGATTCCCGGATGAGTCGCTACGGCTTCCAGGTAGGCTTGAAAGCGTTCCGTGAGGCCGTTGCCGACTACATGGACCGGCGATTTGGAGTCAGCGTGGATCCCGTGACCGAAGTCCTCCCGCTGATCGGATCCAAGGACGGTCTCGTGCACTTGCCGCTCGCCGTGCTCAATCCGGGCGACGTCTGCATCCTGCCGGAACCCGGGTATCCCGCGTACATCGGCGGCGCCATGCTGGCCGGCGCTGACATTGAATCCCGTCCGCTGCTCCCGGAGAACCGGTTTCTGCTGGAACTCGACGACATTCCGCGAGAGCGGCTGGACGCGGCGCGCCTCGTGTTTCTGAACTATCCCAACAATCCCACGACCGCGGTCGCTCCGCGCGATTACTTGGTGCGCACCGTGGAGGCGTGTCACCGCCACGACGTCGTCCTGGCGTATGACAACCCGTACTGCGAAGTGACCTTTAACGGGTACCGTGCGCCAAGTGTCTTGGAGATACCGGGTGCACGCGAGGTAACACTCGAGTTTCACTCGTTCTCCAAGAGTTTTTGCATGACGGGATGGCGATTGGGATGGGTGGTGGGATCTGCCGAGCTGATTGCCAATCTGAACCGGATGAAGAGTTACGTGGATACAGGTCCGTTTCTCGCCATCCAGCATGCCGGAGCCACCGTCCTGAATCAGGCGGAACGTCTGATCACGCCAGTGCGAGCTCGGTTCAAGGAGCGCCAGGACGCCGCGGTGAGAGCGTTGCGTAGCATTGGGCTCGAGGTGCCGCCACCGCTGGCCACGATGTACTTGTGGTTTCCCGTGCCGAATGGATCCGCGTCGGCGGCCTTCGCCCGCCGTGCGCTCGAGAGCGAGAACGTCATGGTGCTCCCCGGCTCGGCGTTTGGTGGCGAAGGGTTCATCCGTGTCGCCTTGACGGTGGAGCCCGACCGCATGTGGGAAGCGGCGAGGCGGCTTGCCCGTGTCGTGAATCGCGACGAGGTGTCGCGTGCGCCCGTTTGAATTCCGACTCCCTCCCCCGCCCGAACGCGGCCATCCGGCGTGGGGTCTGGTGTCCGTGCTCATCCACGCCGTGGTGCTTGCGTTCATCGTATTGGTGATCGCACGGCCACAGATCATCACCCGCACCACCACGACGTTGATTCAGCTGTTCGACGAACCGTCGGCCGCCGAGCGAGAGGTCGAGATGCCGCCGTTCATCGAGGATCGTCCCGAACCCGTGCCGCCAGAGCCCGAGCCACCCGAACCGGAACGGTCGGTCCAGGTGGTCGTGCCGGAGGAGGCACCCCCGACGGATCGGATCGGACCTGTCGAGGCAGCTGCCGCCCCCGTCGAGCCACCGCCGACGGTTGGGGCAGAGGACGGTCCGACACCGGTTATTGGCACGCGCCGAATTCTCGGTCCCGCGTATGCGGGGGGGCGGGTCTGGGTGCAGCCGATGGAGGCCGAGCTGGGAGTCATCGAGGCGTCACCCGACCGGGCAACGCACGCCGCCAGAGTCGCCGAAGCCGTGACACGCCTGGTGCGCGCATATGCCGACACGATGCCGGCGGATAGCTTCGCGACACCGGAGCCGCAAAAGTGGACCAGCACGGACTCGCAGGGGCGCACGTGGGGTGTCGATCAACAGTGGCTGTACTTGGGAGACATCAAGATCCCCACGTTGTTGCTCGCCTTGCTCAATCTGCCGCAGGGGAACTACTACCAGGCTCGCGAGGAAGACAACCTGCGCCGCATACGGGCCGATATCATGCAGGCGGCCGACCGGATCGAGACGGTCGAGTCGATCAACGAGTACATCAAGGAAATCCGCAGGCGAAGGGATGCCGAGCGTGCCATCCAGCGGGCGCAGGCCGCGGAGGCTGCGAAAGTCGGAACGGCCCGGGATACTACCAGGAACTAGGAGCGAGGAGCGAGGAGTTCGGGAGTTGTAACAGGTGACAGGTGGTGGGTGGTAGGTGATTGATCAGTGGGCGGTGCGGCCCCTAACTCCTCACTCCTCACTCCTCACTCCTCACTCCTCTCAGACCCTCCACGGAGACAAAGAATGAACCGTCAATCGTTGACTGGCAGCGTAGTCGGCATGCTCATGTGTCTGAACGTTGCTCCTCGTGTCATGCACGCACAGAATTCGCAACAGGCCTCCCCGTCGTGCGCGAGTTTGGAATACCGCCAATTCGATTTTTGGGTGGGTGACTGGGAGGTGAAGAGTTCAGAGGGTCGGCTTCTCGGGACGAATCGGATCACACGCGCGTTTGGCGGGTGTGTCGTGCACGAAAACTGGCAGTCCATGACCAGTTCGCATGCCGGCAGCAGCTTCAACATTTACGATCGGGCTTCGGGACAGTGGCATCAATCGTGGGTCGATAACAGCGGCTTGCTGCTCCAGCTCGACGGCGGGATGCAGGACGACAAGATGGTGCTGACAGGTCGGGTGCCCGGCGAAGACGGTGGGACCGTCGTGCATCGCATTTCGTGGGAGCCGATTTCCGAAGACCGCGTGCGGCAGCTGTGGGAGTCGTCGAGTGATGACGGTGCCACGTGGAGTACGGTCTTCGATGGGTTGTATGTGAGGAGATAGGGGTTAGGAGATAGGAGTTAGGGGCCCCACCTCCCCCTAACTCCTAACTCCTATCTCCTAGCCCCTCAAAACCTCTGCACTCTCCCACTCCCCCGCCGCCGCAATCCTCGCGAGACTTTCGTCCTTGCCAACCACATACAAGAGTACGTGCACCGGTTCAGAGACGGCCCCTCCCGTTACCGCCACGCGAATTGGCTGAAAGACTTTCCCGACGCTCAGGTCGAGGGATTCTGCGAGGTCGCGGAGATCGGTCTCGATCCGTTCGGGATTCCACGACGATTCGTCGATGGCCTGTAACCGCTGGTGCACCTGCGACAGCACGCTCCGAAACTCGGCGACGTCCTTTGCGACGAGCTTCGCCGCTTTCGCGTCGTCCTTGATCATGTGCTTCATGTCCGAGCGCACGGCAATCTGCCACGCGACGTCCAAGACCGTACGGGCTCGCTCCCGGACGACGCCGATCAGGCGGAGCAGGCGCTCCCGTTCGAGGTGATGCGGCGCCAGCTCGTACGTGGCGAGGTGAGGCTCGACGAGCGGCAGGATTGCTTCCGGCGGTTTGCGGCTCAGAAACTGGCCGTTCATCCACTCGAGTTTCGTCGTGTCGAAGATCGCGCTCTTCTTTTGTAATCCTTCGAGCGAAAACGCTGCGATGAGATCGCCCATGTCAAAAAACAGTTCCCGGTCGTCACCGGGGCTCCAGCCGAGCAGGGCGAGAAAATTCCGCATCGCTTCGGGGAGGATCCCGAGCTCGCGGTATTCGCCCACGGCCGTGGCGCCGTGTCGCTTGGAGAGCTTCTTGCCGTCCATGCCATGGATCACGCTCACGTGCGTGAACTGCGGAGGCTCGCGACCCATGGCGTGGTAGACGGCTATTTGTTTGGGCGTGTTTGAAATGTGATCGCTTCCCCGGATGATGTGGGTGATTCCCATGAACACGTCATCTTCGACGACAGAGAAGTTATACGTCGGCGTGCGATCGGAGCGGAGAATGACCCAGTCCTCGATATCGGAACCGTGAAAGCTGATCTTGCCGTGCACGCCGTCTCTCCAGGCGATCTCGTCCGCGGGCATACGAAACCGCACGGCGCCGTCGTCTTCGTACGCATGACCGCTCGTGACCAGCTCGTCGGCCAGGGCGCGATGCCGCTCGAGTCCGTTTGCCTGAAACACGATGTCTTCATCCCAGTCGAGACCCAGCCATGTGAGTCCGTTCAGGATGACGCTGGTATGCTCGTCGCTCGACCGCTCGCGATCCGTATCCTCGATCCGAAGCAGGAACTTGCCTCGCGCTTTGCGCGCGAACAGCCAATTGAACAGAGCCGTTCGCGCACCGCCGACATGGAGGAACCCGGTTGGGGAGGGCGCGAAGCGGACGCGGACGTCCGATAGTGTCATGTGGGTCGTCGGGTTGGGGTGGATACGGAGAGGGAGGGATTCGAACCCTCGATAGGGAGTTACCCCTATAACGGTTTAGCAAACCGGCGCCTTAAGCCACTCGGCCACCTCTCC
>JBFHWR010000262.1:0-5598 GCA_041599395.1 Gemmatimonadales bacterium
ATGAGATAGGCGTCTTCGTTGGTGACGGTGGCGCTCCCGACCCAGGCGATTCCTTCGCAGCGGTTGACGGTTTGTCCGGCGGCGTCACGTTCGACGAATGTTCTGTCGCGGGATTCCTTGAACTGCCGCGCAAACCAGTTCATCGCCGTGTCCCAGTCGATTTCTTCCCATTCCGTCGCGCCCGCGCGGCGGAGCATCGGTTGGTGACGCAGCCGGGGGCTGATCGCAAGCTGCATTTGCGCCGCGCCCTTGGGACAGAGTGTTCCGCCATTGATGGGATTGTCAGGATCGCCTTCGACGTGGATGACCGTTCGCTTGGTGTTGAGCCCGCCCGATCCATGGACGTAGGCGATGGTGCCGCACCCGACGGCGCAGTACGGGCACACCGTCTTGTACTCGCGGGCGTTCCGAATCTTGAGTTGCCGTACTTGGGCGTAGGCGGGCCGCAAATCGAAGCCGAGCGCCGAAACGCCGGCGCCGGCCGCCGATAGTTCGAGGAAGCGTCGTCTAGAGAGATCCATGGGACGAGCCGCCGTGGGGTTGACGGAACTCCGTATAAAATAGCGTGGACGGCGTGAGGCGCCAGAGTTGTTGAGGAGTTAGGAGCTAGGATCGAGGAGCTAGGGCCGCAACCCCTAACTCCTCATCCCTAACTCCTAGCTCCTCGTCTAGTTTTCCGGCCGCACGATCTCATACTCCTTGGGCGGTTCCTTGCCCAGGAGGTGCCGCACGAAATGATCCCATCGGCGCCGGATGAAGTAGGGCTCGTTCAGGCTGTGGGCGCGATTCGGCGCCCAGATGAGATCGAAATCCTTGTTCGCCTCGATCAACTTGTCCACCAACTGAATGGTCATGGCCGGATGCACGTTGTCGTCCATGTCGCCGTGCATCAGGAGAAGACGCCCCTTCAAATTCTCCACGTAGGACTGGTTGGCGGAGTCTTCGAAATTGTCTTTCTTGCTAACGGAGTCCCTCGTCAACACGCCTTGATACTTTTCCGCCCAATAGATGTTGTAGCTCCGGTTGTCGTGGTTTCCGGCGCTCGACACCGCCACCTTGAAGAAATCCGGAAAGCGAAGGATGGCGTCGGTGGAGGCGAATCCGCCGCCGGAGTGCCCGTAGATCCCGACCCGGTCCAGATCGATAAACGGGTGTCGTGCCGCCAGCTGCTTGATCACAGTGACGTGATCCGGGATGCCGTTATCGATGAAGTTGCCGTAGTAGTTGTCGTGGAACGCCTTGGATCGGTGCGGGGTGCCAAGGTGATCGAGCTGGATCACCACGAATCCAAGCTCTGCGAGCGCGAAGTTTTCGCCTCCGCTCTTGAAGCGCCAGTCCCGAACGCTACCCCGTTGTGGTCCCGGGTAGATGTGGCTGATGATCGGGTATTTGGCGTTCTCGTCGACGTCGGGCGGGAAGTAGATCACCCCGTAGAGATCCGTGATGCCGTCACGTGCCTTGGCGCTGAACACCCGAGCGGGCCGGAACCCGACTTCCGTCAAGCGCGAAATGTCCGCCGTCTCGAGCTCGCGGATGACTCGACCGTCGGTGGCTGACCGGAGAACTGTTTTTGGGGGCTGCTCGATGCGCGAATACGTGTCGATGAAATAGGAGCCGCTCGGTGAGAATTGGATGGAGTGATCCGCATCCTCAGGCGTCAACAACTGTAGCCCGGACCCATCGAAGTTCACGCGGTACAGATGGGTATAGTAGATGTTGCGGCCCGGTTCCCGCCCGCGGCCCGTGAAGTAGATCTGCCTGGTTCCCTCGTTGACGAACATCGCCCGCCCAACGGTCCACGGGCCGGAGGTGATCTGATTCTCGAGATTCCCGTTGCCGTCGAAGCGGTAGAGATGCGCCCAGCCGTCCCGCTCGGACCACCAGATCACGTCACTGGCGCCGTCAGTCACATGCCACGCGGGCGTGCCGCCGCTCGATCCGCCCCCACGCTGCCCCAACTCGACAAAGGTCTTGGCCGAGTCGCCGAGGATGACCCTGGATTCGCCGGTGGCGGCATCGACTTCGGCGAGGAAGACTCGTTGAGACCCGCGCGTGAAATACGTGACGTAGAGCTTCGTGCCGTCCGCACTCCACGCGGAGTCGGGAACGGAACCGGTGAACGTCAACTGGTGAGGCCGCGGTCGGACCTCGACCTTTACATTCTCGGCGGCCTTCACAACCGGGGAGTGGTCGCCGCCGTACTCAGACCCGTCGTCGGCGACCGTCCCCGGTTCGAGCCGAACGATGTGCACGGTGGGAAGAGGGATGACGGAATCGCCGGGCAAGGCGTACGGTTGCGAGAAGTGGCGAGGGCGTTGCGGCGTGTAGGAGATGTAGTGCATGTGCTCGACGTTCCGTTCGTCCCGCCGGCCGACGGCGATGCGATCCGACGTGGGTGACCAGACCACGCTTGGTCTGCGCGGTCGGGCGCCTTGCCGCTGCTGATTGGGACGGGGCTCGTTGTAGCCGTAGGCGTAGTACTTCTCCCCGTCGGTCGTCAGCTGTGTCGAGTCACCCCCGCCCGTTGGCCGGACATAGAGATTGTACTCGTGCGCGAAGGCCTCCCACCGGCCGTCCGGGGATTCGACGTACGGCACGTCAGATGCAGTCGTGTCCCCAACGGTGCACGTATACTGCCGGATATCGCACGCGAATCGCTTTTTACTCGCCGTGAATTCGATGGCGGTTTCACTGTCGATGTACTCAAACGACTCGAAGGGCAGCTTTTCGGGGACGTAGCTGGTATCATCGGCGAGGGACATCGCCGCTGCCAAGCGATAATGGTCGAATAGCGGTCGCCGCTCGTTGCGTCGCGGGTCGACAAAGACGAACTCGTAGCCGGCGCCCGTCTTGTTGCGATACCAGAATCGATCCCGATCGTTTGCCTCGAACCAATGGGCGTCAACGACGTCCCCGGCGATCATACGCGATGTGTTCCAGGTCAGGTACTGCTCAGCCCGAGCATAGTCGACGTCTTGGGCGATGCACGGCGCTGCGACAAGCACTGGTAGCACCATCACACCGGCCATCCAGACGGGGCGTCCGTCGCGCGTCATGGCATCCTCCTTGTGTCGAATCCGGGGTACTGATCTTAAGTAGGCTCGTGTGCGGGTCGCGTCAAGACATTCGGGAGGGGACCGTTGGGGTCGGTTTGGGCGGGACCGACTGTTGACTCCTCTGGCGATCTCCTCACTTTCATGCGAGCTTATAGCCGGTTTGCCGGCTAGGGTTGGGTTACCCATTCTTGTAGGGAGGCGGAATGCACACGCGTCGCGTCGCGGTCGTGGACCTGGTTGCAAAAGCGCCAACGCGCCGGCTGTGGGGTCGCATCATGAATGCGAACCTCGCCAGCATCATGACGCAGGTGGTGGCACTGTGGTGTGAGCAAGAGGGGCATGACGTCACCTTTGTCTGCTTTACCGGCGACGACTTCGAGAGTTTAGTTGGCTCCCTGCCGGCGGACATCGATCTGGCGTTCATTGGCGCGTTCACCCAAGCGGCGTTACCTGCGTACGCGCTCAGCAACTTCTTACGGTCCAGAGGCGCGGTGACCGCACTTGGCGGTCCCCACGCCAGGTGCTATCCCCAGGACGCGCAGAAGTACTTCGATTATGTCCTAGGCTTCACGGATAAGGAGTTGATCAAGGACGTGTTGCAGGATTGCGCACGGCATCGGCCCCTCGGGCAACGTCTGTCGACGGAACACCAGCCAGCCACCCTGCCGGGAGTTCGGGAGCGTTGGAAGTACATCGAGTTGACGCTCGACAAAGCGCCGTTCTTCAAGATCGTGCCGATGATCGGCAGCTTAGGCTGCCCGTACACCTGTAGTTTCTGCATCGATTCCGAGGTGCCGTATCAGCCGCTGCCGTTCGATGTGCTGAAGGAGGACTTGCGATTCTTACGGAAGACGTTCAAACGGCCGCGCGTTGGCTGGCAGGATCCGAATTTCGGTATTCGGTTCAAGGACTACTTGGACGCCATAGAGGAGGCCATTCCGCCAGACTCTGTCGACTTCATCGCTGAAAGCAGCCTCTCGATTCTGTCGGAGCCTCATGTAAAGCGGCTTCGCAAGAACGGCTTCAAAGCTGTACTGCCGGGTATCGAATCGTGGAACGATCACGGGAACAAATCGAAGACCGGCTCGAAAAAGGGGTTGGACAAGGTTCACAAAGTATCGGAGCACGTGAACATGATCCTACGCTACATCCCCTTTGTTCAAGCCAACTTTTTGTTTGGCCTGGATGTCGATGAGGGCTCGGAGCCGTTCGAACTGACCAAGCGATTTCTGGATCTCACGCCTGGTGTTTTCCCGGCGTACTCGCTGCTCACGGCGTTTGGTCAGGCGGCGCCGCTCAATCTGGAGTATCAAAAGGCTGGTCGCGTGCTCCCGTTTCCGTTTCACTTCATGAACAACAACCAAGCCATGAACGTCCGGCCGAGCAACTACTCCTGGACGGAGTTCTACGATCATATGATCGACATTCAACGCTATTCGTTTCGATGGCGGTCGATCGCACGGCGCCACCGCGCCGTCAAATCCACGATCCCTCGCTGGATGAACTCGATCCGGTCGGTATCATCCGAAGGGTTCGGCAGGCTTCGAAACTTCAGAAAGATGCGTGAGTTGCTGGATTCGGATGTCCAGATTCGCCAATTCTTTGAGGGAGAGACACAGGAGATACCCGTTTTTTTCATGGACTGGATCAAACGGGATCTCGGACCGCTCTGGGAATGGCTGCCCAGCGGTGCCGCCTACCACGATCACCAGGCTTTCCTGAAGGAGAGAAAACCGGCGCTGTTCGCCAAGCAGGCGGCTGCAGTGTAGCACGTGATTCGACACCTAACACCAAGCACCTAACACCCGATCACGCCGCCTCGATTTCCACATCGATGTCACGCCACTTTCCTTGGCGGAACCGCGCAATGCTCAAGCCGCAGCGCGTGACATGCCCTAGCACAATAGCCAGCCAGATGTCCCCAGGTGTGAGGCCACGGACCGCGTCGATCAACGCGCACATTCCAAGCGGTACAACGATCTGCGAAACGATCGAGATGTACAATGGACTTCGCGTGTCACCCGTGCCCTGGAGTCCGCCGGTATACGACAACGCCACGGTGACGAAAATCCCGGACACGCTCAGATAGGCGAGCAGCTCCACGCTCAGCGACACGACCGCCGGATCATCCATGCCAAACAGCCCGAGCAAGGCACGTGGAACCACGAGGAACAACAGGCCAATCGTGGCGGCTCCCGCCAAGCCAATGAGCGACGCCACGTGCACGCCGCGCAGCGAGCGGTCCGGATGCCCGGCGCCAAGGTTCTGGCCGGCGATCGCAGCCGCCGCGCCCATCAGTCCGTTCGACGTCCAGGCAATCAGCGAGAAAAGCTGTGTGTACCCCACCGCGTACGCCGCCTGCGCTTGCGCACTTTGCGCGAGCGAGCCGATGAAACGCAGTAGAACTACGCCACCTACGTTCATCGCGATGCCCTGAATCCCGGTTGGAATGCCAAAGCGGAAGAGTGATCGAATGATCTGCCAATCGGGCGCGAGACGCATCCCCTTGTGGAACTGGACGACCCATTTGTGAGAGAAGAAG
>JBFHWR010000263.1:0-5593 GCA_041599395.1 Gemmatimonadales bacterium
CGCCGCCGACCCGACGGCTGGCCAATTCCCGGAGCACGTCATGCGACGTCATCTCCATGGCATCAACGCGAAAGCGGCCGTCGAGGTACACGCGGATAATCCCCGAGAGGTCCGAGAAAAACTGCTTGAGATCGCCGCGCTCCAAGAGATCCGACGACTGCAGACGGTCGAGCGCCTCATATGCCACGAGTTCCGGCGGACGAGGCGGCAGGCTTGCGGCCTGTGCGTCTGCTACCTCGCGTCGACCGTAGCGGCGGTACGCCCACATTCCGGCAACCAGCAGTGCCCCAGTGACCGCAACCCACGGCAGTAACAGCCACCAGTTGCGTGCCAGCGCGAGCGGAGCCTTGATATCCACGATATCCACTGAATCCGGCTGAACGCTTGCAACCGTCAGGGTGACCGGCGGCGTTCGGACGAAGCGGTCTGTTCCCTGTGGTGTGCGAATCCCTACGTCGAGTGCAGGGACTTCCAAGGATCCAAGCTCGAACGCCGTGAGAACGTATTCGGCGCTCGCGCGCACGCGTCCCAACGTGTCTTGCACCAGTACGGCGCGTCGCTCGATCAACTCGAAGGGTTGGAAGGCCTCGGGCGCTTCCGGCCAGATGGGGCGCTCTCCAAGCCCATAGTGCACCGTGAGCGTGAGTGTCACTCGGTCACCGACGGTGATGGAGTCCCGGTCCACCCGGGCATCCACCGACGCCGGGTCCTGGGCCTGCGTAACGCTGCCTGCAAGCACGGCAAGCCACAGCGCAACTGCAAAGGCTCGCCGCATGTCAATACCGCTTGGCGCGCTCGCGAAAGAACTTGACGAGCGGGTCGAAGTACGAACGGCCCGTCTCGACCTCGATGTAATCGACCTTGGTCGAGCGAAACATCTTGCGGCGAGCATCCTGCGCACGCACAGCCCGTTGGGACATGATCGCTTGAAAGCGACGATCGGAGGTATTGACCAGTAGATGTTCGGCGGTCTCCGCATCTTCGAGTTCGACGTAACCCACAGGGGGGATTGCACTCTCCCGCGGATCGGAGACATGAATTGCCACCACGTCGTGCCGGCGTCCCGCCACCGTGAGCGGCCGGCCGTAGTCCGGCGCCATAAAGTCGGAGACCAGAAACACCACCGCCCGGCGGCGGATGACCCGGCTCAGGTACTCGAGCGCCATCCCAACGTCGGTGCCGTGCCCCTGCGGCTCGACATAGAGGAGTTCGCGGAGCACTCGCAGCACGTGCCGGCGACCTTTTCGCGGCGGGATGAACTTCTCGATCCGATCGCTGAAGACGATGAGACCAACCTTGTCGTTGTTTTTGATCGCTGAAAACGCAAGGAGTGCGCACAGCTCGACCGCCATCTCTCCCTTCATACGCCCGACCGTGCCAAAATCCCCCGAGGCGCTCACATCCACAACGAGCATGACGGTGAGCTCTCGTTCCTCATCGAAGACTTTGACGTACGGCGCGCCTACGCGAGCCGTCACGTTCCAGTCGATCGAACGCACGTCATCGCCGACCTGGTATTCTCGCACTTCGGCGAAGTTCATGCCGCGGCCTTTGAACACCGAGTGGTATTCACCGGAAAACACATCGTTCACCATTCCTCGAGTGGTGATCTCGATGCGGCGTACCTGCTTCAAGACGTCTCGTGGGATCATACCGGAACCAACTTGGGACCTCAGGGGTTCACGGAACCTCGATGTTGTTCAAGACGCGGCGGACGACGTCCTCGGACGTCACCTCTTCCGCTTCGGCCTCATACGTCACAATAACCCGGTGCCGCAGGACGTCGAGCGCGATCGCTCGCACGTCTTCCGGTGTCACATAGCCCCGCTGGCGGAGAAACGCGTGCGCCCGCGCGGTCTTTGCAAGACAGATCGACGCACGCGGTGAGCCGCCATATGCGATCAAGTCTTGCAGGTCGTCGAGTCCGTGCGACTTGGGATCGCGGGTGGCAAACACCAGCTCCACGATATAGCGCTCCACTTTCGAGTCCATGTAGATCATCTCGACGGCCCGCCGGGCACGGAGAACCTCGTCTGGGCTCACGACCGCGCGGACCTCCGGCTCCGGACCGGTCGCCATGCGCCGCATGATCTCGAGCTCTTCCTCCTTGCTCGGATATCCCACCGAGAGCTTGAGCATGAATCGGTCGACCTGCGCCTCCGGCAGGGGGTACGTTCCCTCTTGCTCGATGGGGTTCTGCGTGGCCAACACCAAGAACGGTTCGTCGAGGGCGAACGTCTCTTCGCCAATGGTGACGGTGTGCTCCTGCATTGCCTCGAGCAGGGCTGACTGGACCTTCGGAGGCGAGCGGTTGATCTCGTCCGCAAGGATGATGTTCGCGAAGATGGGCCCCTTCTTCGTCTTGAAGGTGCCTTCTTTCTGCTCGTAGATCAGCGTACCGATCAGATCTGCCGGCAACAGGTCGGGCGTGAACTGAATACGCTGGAACTTGGTCTGGATGGCGCGTGAGAGCGTACGGACCGACAGCGTCTTTGCGAGCCCGGGCACCCCCTCCATGAGCACGTGTCCGTTGGAGAGCAGCCCGATGAGGAGCCGCTCGATCAGGTACTTCTGTCCGACGATCACGCTGGACGTCTCGTCGAGCAACCGGCTGACGAACGCACTCTCCAGCTGGATCTTCTCCTGAATCGCTTCGATGTCGTGATGCACGGTCGTCGCAGATTCCATAGCCACCTTCTCGGGATTCGCTCAAGGCCTCTCAAATTGTAAAAGGATGACTGAGATGTGTGAATCGTTGCAGGAGGGAGCAGGGAGAAGGGAGTAGACGAATGTCGGAGGGCGAGCGGTCCAGCCACAGGCATGGGCTCCTGCCCACCTCCGACTCCCTGACTCCCTACTCCCTGGTGGGATGGGGAGGAGTGGTGGCCACCCCCGCTCTTACATCCCGCCCGTCTCCGTATCTCCTAGCTCAGAGAGTACCTCGTCCAGCGCGTCCCGGAGTTCGCCATAGCGCTGGTAGGCATCCAGGCCCGGCTTTTGGTCGGCCCGGCTGAGCATGCTCGACAGGTAGCTCAACTGATCGACAATCATTGGCGTCTGATAGCGACCCTCCGCTGTGACCAGCCTGGCTTCCAGACCGGCGAGCCGCTGATCTTCGGCCTGTGCGCGCCGAGCGGCGCGACTCGTGCCAGCCGTCTGGGATGCGAGGGCTTTGCGGGCGCCAGCAACCCGATCTGCCGCCCGGCGCGCGTCGCTCAATGCATCCCGAACCTGGAGGCTGAGCGCCAGCAGTTCAGCCAGGTCGGCTGCCGTGACGCCGTCGGTGGCAACGCGCGGATCGATCTCGAGCGTAACGGTCTGGCTTTGGCTCCGGCCATCACTCGAGAGCCGAACAGTATACCGGCCCGGCACAGCAAGCGGGCCACCCGACGTACTCCGCGTCGTTCCCGCGCGCCAGGCACCGGCGTAGCGCATGTCCCATACAAACCGGTGCAGTCCCGGGCTGGTCTCGACCACGCTCCGGTCTGCCCGTCGTCCGGGAGGCCCACGCATCCCCTGTTCACCCCGTTCCGCGTCGGACGCTGCATCCCCGCTGGAGAGTGTGCGGACGATGGCCCCGTTCTCGTCGAGGATCTCGAGCGTCACTTCGCCTGCCGCACGCGCGAGCGAGTAATCGATCATTACTCCCGGCGATGGGTACTCGGGTACCGTCGGAGTGTCACCTCGAAAACCGCCCGTGCTGTATCTGATCCGATACGCATCACGCGGTTTGAATAAGTGCATGGGTGCCACCGCCACTTGCTCGCTCAGCTGGTGGAGTGGCGTGAGGTTGTCCAGAATCCAGAAAGAGCGGCCCATCGTAGAGATCACGAGGTCCTGCTCGTGCACTTTGATGTCGGTGATTGGCGTGACCGGCAGGTTCTGCTGCAGGGACTGCCAGCGGGCGCCGTCATCGAACGAGACGAACATGCCAAACTCCGTCCCCGCGTACAGCAGCCCTGCACGATCCGGGTCTTCCCGAACCACCCGCGTGGGGTAGTCCGACGGGATCCCGTTGGTGCCTGTGGTCAAACGCGTCCACGACGCCCCATAGTCCGTCGTTCGGTAGATGCGGGGCTCCCAGTCATTGAGCTGGTACCGCAGCACGGCGACATATGCCTTGCCCGCCACGTGCGGTGAGGCGTGAACGGTCTGCACGCGCCCTCGAGGCGGCAAGTCACGCGGCGTCACTTCGGACCACGTCTCGCCGCCATCCCGTGTGAGGTGAATGGGGCCGTCGTTCGCCCCGACCCAGATGACACCGCGCTCCAACGGAGACTCATCCACCGCGTAGATCGTGCTGTAGAATTCCTCTCCCGTGATGTCGCGGGTAATCGGCGATCCGGAGATCACCTGCGTCTCCGGATCGAACGCCGTCAGGTCCGGCGAAATTGTCTGCCACGTCACGCCCTCATCGGTGGTCACGTGCAGATACTGCGACGCATGGTACACGACGTTGGGATCGTGTGGTGAGACGAAGATGGGAGACACGCGCTGGAAACGATACTTCAAGTCACGCGGGTTGTGACCGTACATGTTGGCCGCACCCACGTAGTATTGCTTTTCCTGTCCGGTCGTCTGATTGAACCGCCCGAACCGGCCCTTACAGTTGGAGTAGACGATGTTGGGATCACCCGGTTTGGGAACCGCGGGACCCGTTTCACAGCCACCGATGGCGATCCAGTACGCCGTCGGTCCGCCCGCCCGGCCGTATGGCGGAACGCTCGGTACCATGATCGTGCTGTTATCCTGCTGGCCGGCGTAGACCCAGTACGGAAACTGGTCATCGACATTCACCTGGTACAACTCGGCAGTCGGCTGATTTTCTTGGGTGGACCAGGTCTCGCCTCCGTCCCGCGTCACGTTCGCCCCGCCGTCATTGGACTGAATGAACAGCGTGGGATCGTTGGGGTTGATCCACATGTCATGGTTGTCCCCGTGCGGCGTGGACCGCCGTTGCCACGTCTTGCCGGCGTCGGTGGATTTGAAGTAGCCGGTCGAGTTCACGTACAACACGTCGGCATCAGTCGGATCGGCATCCACGTTGGTGTAGTAGAACGGCCGGTCGACCAGACTCGCGAAGTCGCTCACCATCGCGAACGACGCGCCGCGATCATCGGATCGGTAGAGTCCCCCTTCCGGCACGGGGGCCTCCATGAGGACATAGAGCCGATTGGGATCCGCGGGTGATACGGCCAAGTCGCTCTTGCCACGGAGCCCCTGTGGCAACCCCGTCGTGACATGGCGCCATGTATCGCCACCGTCCATCGATTTGTAGACACCGCCCTCCCGCGCACCACTGATGATCGTCCATGGCTTGCGCTCCGCGCGCCACATCGAGGCGTAAATCTCGCGCGGGTTGTCGGGAGCAAACTCGAGATCGACGGCACCCGTCGAGTCAGACACGAAGAGCACCTTCTGCCACGTCTCACCCCCATCTCGCGAGCGATACACGCCACGGTCCGGTGTGGGCGCAAACGGGTTTCCGATCGCGGCCACGTATACCACGTTGGGGTTTGACGGGTGGATCAGGACGGCGCCGATCTGGCCGACCTTGGTGAGTCCCATGGAGCGCCAGGTCTTCCCTGCATCC
>JBFHWR010000264.1:0-5546 GCA_041599395.1 Gemmatimonadales bacterium
AGTCATTTGCGGCCTTCCACGAGACGGAACTCGTGGTGCACTACCCGGCCGTGGAGCGGGAGGTGCCGTCTCCACCGGCCGCTGACATCCACGAGACCGAGCGCGCCGGATGACGGCTGCCGCCATGTCATCGGTGGCGCGCGCTCCGCTTCGCCGCAAGCTCGACCAGTATGGGTTTTTCGCGCTCGCGTTCGGATCCATGATCGGGGTCGGCTGGGTCACGGCACTCGGGAGCTGGCTGACGCAGGCCGGACCACTTGGCGCCATGCTCGCGTTCGCGGCGGGTGGCCTCGTGATGTTGGCGATCGGGCTCTGCTACGCCGAGGTGACGCCCATGCTCCCGGTGGCCGGCGGCGAGGTGGCGTATGCGTACAAGGCATTCGGGACATCCAAGGCGTTTCTGGTGGGATGGTTTCTCGCGTTCGGGTACATCTCGGTCTCAGCATTCGAGGCAATCTCCGTCGGCCGCGTGCTGAGCTTCATGGTGCCGAACATCGACTTCGGGTTGTTGTATCGGGTGGGCGGAGAGCCGGTGTACGTGAGCCATCTGCTCCTCG
The DNA here is from genome assembly GCA_041599395.1 of Gemmatimonadales bacterium. Lineage (GTDB taxonomy): Bacteria > Gemmatimonadota > Gemmatimonadetes > Gemmatimonadales > GWC2-71-9 > JBFHWR01. The sequence continues at coordinate 558 of JBFHWR010000264.1, forward strand.
CCTTTGGGTTCACGGCGCTGATCACGTGGATCAACTACGTGGGCGTTGAGCGGGCGGCTGCATTTCAAAAATGGCTGATCGCCGGTTTCATCGCGATTACGCTGATCTTCATCGGCGTGGGCATCACCGCCGGTTCATTTTCCAACCTGCGTCCGCTGTTCGGCGCCTCGGCGACGGTCCCGGCGGTGGGGGGGATGCTTGCCGTCTTCGTGACGGTTCCGTTCTGGTTCGTCGGGTTCGACACCATCCCGCAGGGCGCTGAGGAAGCCAACGTCACCGTCCCGGCACGCCGTCTCGGGCTGTTGATCCTTGGATCCATCGTGGCGGCGTCGCTGTTCTACGTGGTGCTCGTGATGGCCGTGTCGATGACGGGACCGTGGCAACGGATCGTGGACGCCGATCTGCCCACCGCACGCGCATTCGAGTACGCGTTTGCCTCCCCCGTATTCGTGTATCTCGTGCTGACCGCGGCGCTCATTGGACTGCTGACGAGTTGGAACGGGTTCTTTTTGGCGGGGTCCCGCGTGTTGTTTTCGCTTGGGCGCGCGCGGATCATCTGGGATCGCTTGGGGCACACCCACTCGAGGTATGGGACGCCCCACAGTGCCGTGCTCTTCGTGGGCGTCGTGACTGTGGCGGCGCCGGCACTCGGCCGCGACGCCTTGTTGGCGTTTGTCGACGTGGGGTCGTTCTGCATCGGCGTCGCGTTCGTTGGCGTCGCACTGACCGTCATGCAACTGCGACGGCAATTCCCGGATTACCCGCGTCCGTACCGGCTTCCCGGAGGCCGGGTGGTTCCACTGGTCGCGGTCGCCGGCGCGCTGTTCATTCTCGCCGTCATGATCGTTCCCGGGAGCCCGGCTGCCTTGTCGTGGCCGCGCGAGGTGCTGATCTTGGCCGCCGTTTCCGCGCTCGGGACCGGGTTCTGGATCGTCGGCGGCAGCAAGCGGCAGCGGATCAGCGAAACAGACCGCGCCTACCTCCTGCTCGAAACTCATGCCGACGCCGCCGCCACGGCGGCCGGGGCCTTCAACACAACCGACCGCTCGAGGAGCGTACCGTGACTATCCGTGCCGTGAACCCGGCGACCGACGAACAGATCGCCGAATACGAAGAACTGGACAGCAAACACATCCGAGCCACCATCAACGCCACGCATCGGGCTCATCTCAAATGGAAGAAAACCACGTTTGATCAGCGGGCCGTGCTGATGAGATCTGCGGGGGAGATTCTCCGGTCGCGCGCCGCCGAATGGGGTGAGCTGATGACCAAGGAGATGGGGAAACCCATTCAGGGCGGCAAGGCCGAAGCGGAAAAGTGTGCCTGGGTCTGCGATTACTACGCGGATCACGCCGCGGATTTCCTCGCGCCCGAATTGGTCGAGACGGATGCCGGCAAGAGTTACGTGACGTTCCAGCCGCTCGGCGTCGTCCTCGCGGTCATGCCGTGGAACTTTCCGTTCTGGCAGGTCTTCCGCTTTGCCGCGCCCGCGCTGATGGCGGGAAACGGGGGTCTGCTGAAGCACGCCGCCAACGTACCGGGTTGCGCGCTAGCCATCGAGCGGATCTTTCGGGAGGCAGGGTTCCCGGAAGACCTGTTCCGCACCTTGTTGATCCGGAGCAAGCAGGTGAGTGGGGTGATCCGCAACCGGAAGGTGATGGCGGTGACGCTCACCGGGAGCACGGCCGCGGGTAAGGCGGTGGCCAAGAAGTCGGGCGAGATGCTCAAGAAGTCGGTGCTGGAACTGGGCGGCAGCGACCCATACGTCATTCTCGCTGACGCCGACGTCGCTGCGGCGGTCGACGCGTGTGTTGCGAGCCGGCTCATCAACTCCGGGCAGAGCTGCATCGCCGCCAAGCGGTTCATCGTCGTGGACGCAGTACGCGAGGAATTCGAACGGCGTTTCGTGGACAGGATGCGCGCGGCCAGGATGGGCGACCCGATGCAGGCGGCCACGACCGTCGGACCACAGGCGCGAAAGGATTTGCGGGACGAACTCCACGAGCAGGTGAAAGGCAGCATCGCCAAGGGCGCCGCATGTCTCTTGGGGGGAACCGTACCGGAGGGTCCGGGAGCGTTCTATCCCCCTACCGTGCTGACGGATGTCAAAAAGGGGATGCCCGCGTACGACGAAGAGTTGTTCGGTCCCGTCGCCGCGATCATCCCGGTGAAAAACGAGCGAGCGGCGATCAAAGCAGCCAACGACTCGGTGTTCGGTTTGGGGGCCGCGGTGTTCACCAAGGACGTGGCACGAGGCGAGCGCATTGCGGCCCAGGAATTGGAGGCCGGGTCATGCTTCGTGAACGCGTTTGTGAAATCAGACCCCCGTTTGCCGTTTGGCGGCATCAAGACGAGCGGCTACGGCCGCGAGCTGTCCCACTACGGGATCAAGGAGTTCGTGAACATCAAGACGGTGTACGTGGCGTAACAGGACACCGCTCACGGCGCGGCGTCTCGATACCGCTGCAACGCGTGACGCTCCCGCAACGTCTGCGAGAACTCGCTCACACCCGTAGGTGCTGTTGCCGTACAATAAACGCCGCGATGGCGTCTACCGAAGAAAAATTCGACAGCTGCAAGTCGTGTTCTCTTACCATGATGTCGAATTCGCGCTCGACAAAGAGGATCAGGTCCAGCGCGAAGACAGAATCCACCAGTCCATTGGCAAAGATGTCCAGCGAATCGCTGAACGACGTATCGCCGTTGAACGTTTCCAGGTGCAGGCGGATGAACTCGCGTATCTGGTCTTTCATTCAGGCAGCATCCTCGCCCCGCTCGTCCCCGTCGAGCGCCACTTCGAGATGCGCCGGCATTGGAGGTATCGCCGCCAGTCGATGTTCCAGGACCACGATATCGCCCGCGATGACGACGCCAACGTGAACCATCCTTACCGATCAGCGAGCGGCCAACGCCGACGGATCGTCCGCTTGATCCTCACCGGCCGCATGAGCGTTTGCCCGAATATCGACGGCAGCGTAGTCCCGTAGCAGGCTTGGCGTCCGGCGCACGTGGCCTTCGAGACGCCGTAACGCGCACCGCAACATTGACTGGGCACGGAGGCGCGGCGTTCGAGCGGGGCCAGGGTCGATCGGCCCTTCGATGATGACGTCAAACGCTCCCGCCCTGGGCCGATCGAGGAACATAGTGAGTAGCGGACACTGGGCGCGGAGCGCAAGGCTCGGAATACCCGTACCAATCCGAATCGTGCCGCCCAAGAACGGTACGCTGGGATTCCGCGTGCTGGTGCCCATCATGACCGTCACGAGTCCGTTTGCACTCAGCCGCTCGAGGATATGTGGGAGGTGCGCAATCGACTCATCATGCTGCTCGAGGCGCTCCGTTATGTAGCGCCGCTCCGCTGCATTCATGATCGGATGATGCCCGGGCGTTCCCACGTGGGTGATGTGATAGCCGGCCTGATGTAGTGCCGCCTTGGATACGAGGGGCATGAACGTCAACGGGCTCATCCAAAGGATCGTCCCTCGTCCCTCAGCGAGCGCGCGATCGAGCAACTCAGTTCCCGAAAGCCGTATTCTGCTTCGCCCTGGCACTGGCCGAAACTCACGAAACACCATCATGCGGTTTTGAATCCCAAGCGTCGTAGCCTCGAGCACAACTCGTCTGGGATCTTGCAGACCACGCCCCAAGACGGCTTTCACCTTCTCGACTCGCGCACGTGTCGCACGCGGCTGGAGACCGAGCGAGACCGTTGCCGCCATACGAGCAATGGCCGGCCAAGCCCCGCGGGGTAGCAACCACGCGGTTGGGACCTCGACAGCCGCGGAGACAAAACGAGTCAGCGCTGCCCAGGATTTCAGCGTCTGCCGGTCAATCGACATGTGGAAGAGAGTGCGCTCCGTCCCCTCCGCCCTCCTAACCGACCGTGCTCAGGCGAGTCTGCCAACGGGGAGAAACAAAGGAACCTCAAGTTGCGTCACAAAAATGCCAGCGGGGCAGTGAGCGCGCAAGCGCTACCTGGGCACGACACCAGCGGCACCCGCTTCCAAGCCCAGACCTGTTGCGAGTGGGGGCAACTGACTACCGCCGGCGCTGCCGCGACGACGTGTGCCCTCGCAGAAACCGCCAACCGTCTTCGGTCTCAATTACCACGGCGCTGAACACACCGTCAAACGGAAACTCAGCACCGGACGTATCCCGATAGACCAGCGAAAACCGTGACGTGACGTGGGCGGCGTTTGGTCCCAATACTACGATCTCCACGTCGCTCCGCTGAAACGATCCGCCCTCCAACAGTTCACCCGCACCACGCAGTGCCTCACGAACCATACTCGTTGTCGGATACCGGAGTTCGCCGTCTTCCAGCCACTCGAATCGCGGATCGTCCGCGTAGAGTGTGCCAACGCTGTCCCACTCGCCGTCTTCCAGGAGCGCAACATATCGGTCGAGAAACGCCTGGACTTCGGTGCGAATCTCGGCCGTCTGCGTCTCGCCGAGCCGACCCGAGGGAGCGGCCTGACATCCGCCAACCATGACGCAGGCCGCGATGTACCAGATCCTTGGCTTCGCCATATCACTCGCTCTCATCAGTCACCGCCCCACCCCGGCGTGCGACGTTCAGAACAGACGCTGCTGCGGGACCGCGACGCCGTGCGCATGTAAGTACGGCACGAGCTGACCGCGGGTCCACATGGCATGCTCTAGCGCAAACATACCGATCCGCCATCTTGGCAACGTCTGGCCAAACAACTGCGCTTCCGCCGCCAGCTCCGAACCCGGCATCGCGTTAAGCTGCTGGATGATCCAGTCGTATGAGTTCGTAACGGCGGCGATGAGATCCGCCTTGTTCTGGGCGAGCGCGTCGGAGTCTCCGAAAGCGGGTGCATCTTGCCCGAACACGGACATCCCGACAAACGTGTTATTCGCCGCGTGAACCACTTGCGCCGCAAAGCCGCGCACGCCGGGCGTCGGCGCCCACCCCATCGCGGAATCGGGAATCGCCTCTGCCATCGACACATCCCACGCCTTCGC
>JBFHWR010000265.1:0-5529 GCA_041599395.1 Gemmatimonadales bacterium
TACGTCTCCGTCGCCATCACCGGAACCCGCACCCTCGTCTTCTCCCACTCCAAGAACAGCGTCGCTCCGTTTCCAGACGGCTCGGCACGAATGGTGAACATCTCCACATGGTCATCCATCTGCATGCTTCTGACCGTGCCGCGACCGACTTCCTGCGCCTTCACTTCAGCCGAGTATTGGCCCTCGTGCCCCCATTGGCTGGTGGAACGGTTCACGATGACCTTCCACTCGGTTTTCCCCGGCACCGTGTAGAAAGAATAGATTCCAGGCTGGACCTTGATGCCGGCAATGCTGATCGGCGCCGTAGTGTGAATCATCGTGGGCTCGTTTGCGCCGGTGCGCCAGATTTTGTCGTACGGCACCGCACCGCCACCGATCATGGTTCGTCCGCGGGCCGAGGGCCGGCCGTAGCACACCTTGACGAGATGACCGCTTACCTTGAACGACGTCGAATCGAGCGGGCTTGAGCGGTTCGCCAAGTTCCGCGGATTCTGTACGATACAGGCGGTATCGACCGGAGCCGCGGGAAGTGGGACAACCGCAGGGAGCGACCCGGCAATTGCGACACTCACGGCAGCCAACGAAAGCGTACTGATTGCGATCACGGAAACCTCCACGTTTGATTGGAAAAGACGGGACCCCAACAAGGTAACCGGAAACCCAGCCCCTGACTCAGCTCTGAATGCGATGCTAGAAAGAATCCGCAAGATACGCGCAAGTCAATTACTCCTCCTCTTCCTATTCGTTCCCGCTGTCGCCTGTCGTCAGGAAACAGAGACACCGTACGCCGGCCTCGAAACCCGGCCCATCAAGGCACTCTCGCCGGCGGAGGTGGAGGCGTATTTGAACGGCGATGGGATGGGATTTGCGCTTGCGGCCGAACTCAATCACTACCCCGGTCCGAAACACGTTCTCGCGCTTGCCGAGGAACTACAGCTCTCGAGTGCGCAAGTGCAGGAAGCCCAACAGATTTTCCGAGCCATGGCCGATTCCGCCCAGAAACTGGGTCGAAGCATCGTAGATCTCGAGCGGCGGCTCGACCGGGCCTTCCAGTCGGGCAATACGGACAGCGCTGCCGTCAACGATCTCGTGGCTGAAATCGCGGGCCTTCAGGGAGCCCTGAGATTCAGTCATCTCGCCGCACATCTCGCAATGAAACGGCTGCTGTCACCCGAGCAGGTGGCGACCTACGACCGGCTGCGCGGGTACGGTGACGGCGGCGAACACATACATGATGAGAGCGCCCACCCCGCAATGCACCAGCCGCACTAGTGTCGCGTCTCGTTTGATGCAATGATGCGACGCCTACGTGAGCCTTCCGTGGGTACTGGATTGGACGACGCTGGTGTCGTGACCCAGTACGTCCCGTTACAAACTGACAGCGTGCCGACGGGGCCGCGGAGGGTGCGTAGGCCCCGGCGGTCACGGCGCCGACGCCCGAAAAGTGCTGGCGGCCGGGGATGCCCGGGCGTCGAGTCCGTCGCGGCGGAGCGCCCGGAGGGGCCCGTTGGCGCCCTGAATCATGCCACGAGCTACTAGGCGCTGCACTTGTTGGTGGTTAGCAATCATCCATGCGTACCAAATACCTACTGATCGGCGGCGGCCTGGCCTCGAGCCGCGCCGCAGACCAGATCCGGAAACGCGACGAGGACGGTCCAATCACCCTCGTCACCGACGAGCCGCATCCACCGTACGATCGCCCGCCCCTCTCCAAAGAGTTTCTGCGCCGAGAGCGCACCGCTGACGAGCTTCTCTACCACTCAAATGAAAAGCTGGAGTCGGAGCACGTTGACCTGGTGCTCGGCGCTCGCGTCGAGTCGCTGGACACGGCACGGCGTATGGCTCAGCTCCAAGACGGCAGGGAGATACAATTCGAAAAGGCGCTGCTGGCTACCGGCGGCAGGCCGCGACGGCTCAAACTACAGGGCGAAGATCTGCCCGGCGTCCATTACCTGCGTACGCTGGACGACGCTGAAGCCATCGCGAAAGCCGCGGTAACAGGCGCACGCACCGCCGTGATCATTGGCGCGGGCTTCATCGGCCTCGAAGCGGCGGCGTCGCTCACGCAGATGGGCCTCCGTGTGACGGTGATCGAGATGGCCCCGCAGGTCTGGCCCAACTTCGCCGATCCGATCGTCTCCAGCTTTTTCGAGCAGTACTGCGCAAACCGGGGGGTGACCTTCCGGACGAATGAGACTGCGGCGGTGATCGCCGGGACCGACCGGGTCGCATCCGTCCGCACGAAAGGGGGAAGCGAGTACCCCTGCGATCTCGTCCTCGTCGCTGTCGGCATTGTCCCCAATGTCGAGTTGGCCGAGCGCGCCGGAATCGCGCTGCGAGATGGAATTGCCGTCGATAGTCACATGCAGACCTCGCACGAGCATGTCTTTGCCGCGGGAGACGTGATCAGCTATCCCGACCCGGTTTTCGGGAAGTACCGGCGGGTGGAGCATTGGGGTCATGCGGAGCACAGCGGGCAGGTGGCCGGGATGAACATGGCAGGCGACGCCCAGCAGTACGACCTGCTGAGCTACGTCTGGTCGGATGTGTTCGATCTGCACCTCGAATTCGCCGGTGACGAGACCGCCCATGACCGAACGATACTACGGGGCAACCCAGAAGGCGGATCGTTTACGCAGTTATACCTGTTGAAGAATCGGCTAACCGCGTACTTTTCGATCAACGGACCGAGGAAGGAGTTCCTCCCTCTCCAGCGGCTCATCCGGCGTGAGGTCGATCTTGGCGCCAAGGAGTCCGCCCTCGCCGATCCAACGCAGTCGATTCGATCCATGCTCTGACACAGGTAGGACCCGCAGAGCGGCGATTTTGTCCAAAAAACGCGCCCACGTAAGCGAACAAACGATATCCTCGCGCGTAGACGAGAGTTCTAACGAGGACCGGGACCAGCGGCTACCTTTTGCACATATGTTCAGAGTTCCCTGCAGACCCCCTAGTTCGTCATCTGACCTTCCGGGTCGACGATCGCGCCGCGCCGGCTTCTCGATCATCGAGTTGGTGATTGCGCTTTCCTTGGTAGGGCTCCTCGTGGCCGTGGCGGTGTTTCGAGCGACCCCGCAGCTCGAACGGTCGGCTGTTCAGCGAGCGGCCAATGTACTCGTTTCCGACCTGCAGTATGCGCAGCTCCAAGCCGTCCGGCAGCGGACACCCATCGTCCTGCTCATTGACGGCACCCTCAAGGGGTACCTGATCCGCGAGCGCAACACCCCGACGGTTCACCGGGAGCGGTTTCTCGGACCGACCACCGAGTTCCGGCTCGACGTCCTCTCGGCAGACACTGGGGACCTGGAGTTCTTTCCAAACGGGGTCGCCCGAGAGGGGGCGGTTATCACGCTGCGGCGCGGCGACTACGAGCGACAGGTGAGACTCACTCGCTCCGGTCAGGTGAGGATTCAGAATGGTCCGTAAACGCCGTCTCAACGAGGATGGGTTCACGCTGATCGAGGCGGTGGCAGCCTTGATTATCCTCTCTCTCGTGCTGCTCGCCCTGGGAACTCTGATGCTGCGCGTGAGTATTCAGACTCGCAGGTCGGCAGTTTACGCATACAAGAGCGCAGCGTTACAGGCCTCGCAGGCGTGGGTAGAGACGATTCCGTGGGACAGCCTCGACACGGCCCTGGGGCTGGGGTGCGCCACCGACACGACTGGAGTCCTCGTGTACGATCGATGTACATCCGTCAAGGACACCATGGGGCTCAAACGGGTCACGCTGGTGCTTACGCCCACCAACGTCGTAGCGAAACCGGATACCATGATTCAGGACCGAGCGAAACCCCGAGCCTTATCGCCATTCAGATGACGCGACGCGGCGTAACACTGATCGAATTGCTCGTCGCGATGGTTGTCGTCGCGATCCTCGGCACCGGTCTGCTCAGAATTCTCATTGGCACGTCCCGCTTCGTGGGTCGGCAAGATGCCGTCATGGACGCGCGCCAGACGGCTCGGGCGGCCATGAACGTGATGTTACCCGAGTTGCGCATGGTTTCCGACAGTGGCCTGATCAGCGCAAACGCCCAACGCATTGTGGTGCGCGTCCCAATCGCCTTTGGCCTCGCCTGCCGTGCAACCCCCGGATCTGTAGTGGCCTCGATTGTGCCCACCGATTCGGCAGTTTTGGCATCCGCGACCACGGAGGGGGTGGCGTGGCGTGTCAACCAAACCGGCCAGTACGAGTTTGTGCCAGGCGTCAGCGTGACGTCATCCGGGAACCAGGCAGCGTGCGACACTGACAGTATTCGCGTCATGCCGCAGGGCCAGCGCGTCGCCATCGGGACATCGGCAGACACGATCCCGCCGGGCACGCTGTTGTATTTGTATCAGACGATTACCTACGAGTTCGCGTCATCGGCCGAGTTGCCGGGCCGGATCGGGCTGTGGCGGAACGCGGGTGGCGGCCCCAACGAGGAGTTGGCGTGGCCGTTTGACACAGCGGCCGGATTCGGTTTCATGGTCTCCCAGTCGCCGGATCCGCTGCCGTCGCCGCCATCGGACTTGACCACGGTGCGCGGATTGGAATTACGCTTGGTCGGGATGAGTGAACTCATTGCGCCCGGAGACGATGCGCCCGAAACCTTTGATTTACGGCCCCGGGTTACCTTCATGAACGCCCTGCAATGATCACGGCACGTCAACTGAACGAGCACGGTTCGGCGCTGCCGATTACGATCTTCATCGTAACCGTACTCACGATCATGGTGACTGCGAGCTTCACGCAGACCCGCAATGAACTGCAGCTTGCGGGCGGCAGCACCGACATCGTGAGCGCGTTTACCGTGGCTCAGAGCGGGGTCGAGAGTTACCTCGGAATGGATCACCTTGTGCGGCCGCCCGATGGCGACTCCATGCGGGTAAACGTCGCGGGCGGATACGCCGACGTCGTCGCACATGTCATGCGGAACGACACGCTGAACGGAAACTGGACGTACGTGATTCGCTCGACCGGTCATGTCATCGATGCACCGGCCGGTCCGGAACCCCAGGGAGTTCACACAGTAGCCAGGTTTGCCCACTGGCAGTGGGGTGAACCGTCCAAGGCCGCGGCCTGGTCATCTATTGCCGCCTTCCTGGTATCCTCTTCACTCCCGCCCGGTGTCGTTCCAGACACGTACGTCTCGGGGGTCGACGCGTGCGGCCAGGAGCCGACCATTCCCGGGGTCCGCGCACGCTCGATTCCAGATACCACGGGAGTCACAACTGTCGGCAACCCGCCGACGATCGAGCACGGGAGCTCGGCGCCGGTCTCTCTGCTGACCGGTATCGACTGGGCAGCGGCCTTGACGAGCGGTATCGAGCCCGACTCGGACTCCCTGATACCCAGCGACACCACGTTCAAGACGTATCGAATCGCAGGCAACCTCACCGCGCCGACCTTCCGGGGAACCGGCCTTCTCATCGTGAACGGCTACCTGCATACAGTGGGCAGCCACTTCGTGTGGGATGGAGTCGTGCTGGTTGGAAGCCGGTTGCTGGCAAACGCCAATGATTCGACAGTTGTCCGAGGCATGTTGGTGA
>JBFHWR010000266.1:0-5523 GCA_041599395.1 Gemmatimonadales bacterium
CCGTCTCCTCGGTGCGCGTCAAGACGCACACGCCAACCCGCTCGGCAAACGGGAGTGCTGCGTCGCCCCCCGGAGCCGGAACATCGACGGCGATCTTTGTATTGCCGTTGGCCAGCAGCGTTTCACGCATTCCATGGAGCTCGCTGAAGTATGTCTTCGCACGGGGTGGGAGATGGATGTGCCCCGGCATTCCCCAAACGCGGAGCCTCGGTTCTCGTTGGATATAGACCACGTCCTCCGCAATGACCTGGATGCCGTCCAGTGCCGCGGCATAGGCAAGCGTGCTCTTGCCGACGCCACTCGGCCCGGCGAGCAGCAAGGCGGTTCCGTCCCGCACGAGTGCCGCGGCATGAAACGGCTGCCGGTCGAAGCGCGTGAGCAGCGCCAGCGTGAGCGCCTCGACGAAGCCGTAACGAAAGTGCTCGCGGTCAGCCACGAGCGCGCCGGAGACCTGCGCGACCACAGCGCGTCTCTCCGCGTCCGCCACGCCCATGCTTCCCGGTGATCTCACGACGACACGCCCGAATTCCGGCATGGCATACGTGAATGGAGCGTGGTGCCCCGGCCCCTCGTCTCCGTCTCGCACCAGGAAACAGACGCGGGCGTCGGTTGGTGCGACGATGCCCGGTCGATCGTCCACCGCACGCCACGCACCGAACGCCGCTTCGACGACGGTGATAATCGCTGCTTCATCCGATTCGAACCGCACCGGGATGCCAAGGACGGGCAGCCTCACCGAGTGAGCGAGAGGAGCCGCCGGTAGTGACAGGTCAGTCGGGGAGAACATCGGTGCTCGTTAACATGAACAGCGCCAGGGCTTCTCCGGCGACTGCCGCGCCGCGCACGTTGAAGTGAACGTCGTCATAGAAAAACTCGAGCGACTTTGGGATGGACCGAGCCAGATCGTAGACCGGGATCCCCAATTCACGTCCCACCGTGCGCGTGACGTCGTTGACCGCGTCGAGGGCGTGGTGCATCACCTCCTCATCGTACGTAACCTCGTTTGCATAGCGCATCCAGTGCCAGTTGCCGGCCTGTACGTCTGAAGGGCTGTTCCACGTACTCTGCTGCGTCATGAACACGACCTCAACGCCGTGCGCTCTGGCCGCGCCCGCTATGGTGCGGAGGTTCGTATCGAACGGGCGGAGGTCCAGCGGGGGCAAATGATTCGCCCCGGGCGCTGCTTGCTGTCGCTGCACCCCCCATCCGTACAACGACTTGAGCGGCAGCTCGCCGGTAAACGTCGCGGCATTCGGCGCCGGCCAGCCCTTGAGCAGATAGAACACGCGCCGGCCAAGTTGCGTTTCCGTGGCGATCATGCGCGCCAAGTGCCAGAACCCGAGCCCCTCGTCAATGTTTTGATTCGGAAACGCATGCTCGACAAAGTCGTATCCGTTGACGACTGCGAGAAGGTCATTGAAACCGGCGAACACCACGATCGCATCCGGCTCGAGCTGCACGAGCCGATGCACGATCATCGACACGTGATCGTCGCTCCGATCCCCGGATTTCCCCGCGCCGAACACCCTGAACGTGACGTGTTCGGCGGCCTGCCGTTGCAGCGCCCGTTGGACCACCGCATTCAAGGAATCCTCGTCATCCAGAAACAAACACTCCGTGGTGCTCCCGCCAACCAGAAACACCCGCACCTCACCCTGCGGCTTCGGCACGAGAAGAGCGTCGCCTCGAAATCCCCAGTTGTTGGTCGTGAACCGATTTTGCCCGCGTACACCGGGAAGGCCGTCTTCGGCCTCGGTGGTGAGCCGCAGGTTCGGCGGATAGCGAGACCGAACGTACAGGTTGACCGACTTACGCGACGCGTACGGATCCTCAACCGGCGCGAACGCTCGAAGCGCAAGCTCCGCGACACTCAACGCCACGACGGTGCTCGCAGCCGCCAGGCCCAGGCCAACCGCCCACCGCGTCGGTCTTCCCTCGCTCATCCGGCGCCCTCCCGGACATTTTCGCCGCCACCGGCGTGCCCAAGCGACCCGACGATTTGGCGGTACACTCGATCGATGCGACACGCCGTCCAATCGGCATCTTCGGCGACGGCGCGTCGTTGAGCCGTGGCGGCAATTCGGAGGCGTCGCTCCTCGTTCATGAGGAGATCCCGCGTCGCCAGCGCCAGCGCATCATGGTCCCCCACGGGAACCGCAACCGCCGCGTCGGGAGCCCAGTCGCGAATCTGCCCAACCGACGTGCCCACGGTTGGCACGCCTGCCACGGCGGCCTCGGACGCCACGGCTGGACCGGCCTCATGCCGCGAGGAGATCAAGAGGATATCGGCCTGCTCCACCAGCGGTCTCAGTTGCGGGTGAGCGAGGAAGCCGTGGAACGTCACGCAGCCGTCGATGCTCAGTGCCGCGGCGTAACGCTGCAGTTCGCCCGCAAGCGTGTCTTCGCCAACCATGTCGAGCCGAAAGTCAATGCCGCCATCCCGTAACAGCTTCATCGACTGTAACAGCGTTCGCTGATCCTTCACCCTGTTCAAGCTGCCGACATGCAACAAGCGGGCTTCGCGACCGGTGGGCCGGCGCTGGGGCTCGCGTATGGGCCACCGATCCCGTGCAACACCAAGGGGGACATGCTCCGACTGATACCCCAAACGGGCGGCTTCCTCTTGGATGAAATGGCTCCCTGCAGTAATCCGAGCAGCTCCGGCAAGCGCCAGGTGTACGAACGCGCGACTCCGGAGCGTAAGCCGGCCGCCGTACGCAATGTCGCGCAATGCGACCAGCTCCCCACCGGCCAGGTGCAGCACGACCGGGCGTCGCAGGAGCCATCCCGTTGAGGCGGCAATGGTTCCCGGTGGCGTGGCCCAAAACGCGTGAAACAGATCGAAGGGAAGGCGGCGATGCTCGGCGATAATCGTGCGCATGGCACGACGACGCGTTCCACCGGGGCCAATGTTGTACACCTGCGTTCCGGCAAGGGGATAGCGCGAGGGTAGAGCCTCTTGATACAGCGCAAAGACATGGACGTCGTGTATTCGGGCAAGCCGCTCGAACAGCCAGAGCAAACAGGGGATGGTCCCATGTGCCCCGCGCCGGGCGACGCCGCCCGGTACGATGACGCCGATCTTCATCGTGCGCTCAACAGCGTCTCGTAGGCGGACCGGAGATCCGATCCAATGACCTCAAACGAGAGCCGTTGCTCGAAATGCCTGCGGACGGCCTTTCGCCGCGCGACCCGGTCGCCGTTTGCCCATTCGACGATCGCGCGTGACATCCCTTCCGCATCGCCCGAGGACGACAGTGCACCGACGGCCCCGTTTCCGGTCACGCGCCGGAAGGGCGGGATATCGGTAACGAGCACCGGCGTACCGCATGCAAGCGCGTCGAGGATCGCGTATCCACTGCCTTCGGAATGACTTCCCGAAATGAAAAAATCCGCTGCTCGAAACAGCGTTTCCATGTCGTCATACGGGATGTGGCCGAGCAGATGGACCCGGGGTGCCACCTCGGGTTCACGCTCGAGCCACGCGTCCACGACGCTCCGGAGGGGCGACGACGTAAAACAGCACCACAACTGCACGTCAGGGAGCGACGCCGCGGCTCGCTTCACGGCTTCGAACACCGTCAGCGGGTCCTTGTTGGCGTCGAGACGCGCCGCCCACAGAAGCAGCGGGTTGCCGAACAGCCGTGCCTTCTCACGCGCCGCGAGCTGATCTCCGGGCTCGAAGTGACTCGATGATTCGAGAACCTGGAACACCGGGATCTCGGGCGGGAGCACGCCGGCGTCAAAAAACGCCGTTGCCTGATCGGCGGCCGTGAAGGCAACGCCCGCGATCCCCTGCAATCCCCAGCGTTGCAACCGTCCGCGCCATCCCGCCAGCGGCCGGTCGGCGTGATCCTGAACGAGCATGGGAACGCCCGGCAACCGCTTGCCGAGAAAGCGCGCCTGGAGCGGAAACGACAGACTCTGAAAGTGCACGAGATCCGGCTTCACCGTCGCCAACGCATCGGCGATTCGCCGCGGCATGGGATGCGCCCAATATCCCCATCGCCTCGTCGGGAACGGCGGACGCGGCTCGCGCACGAAGTGGAACCGGACGCCGTCCCGCTCGACCACCGCATCCTCAGACGCGGCTTGGAGCACCGTCACGCCCGCGCCGGCACGGCGCACGGCGCCCGCGACATTGGCCAGCGTCGGCCACGCTTCCAGCAACTCGCGGTGAGGCCGGCCGAGCGAATCCACGTAACAGCTCACATGCGCGACGTGCATCCGTGCCTAGCCCCGCGACATCGCTCGCCGAAGCGGGGAGATGGCGCATTTGACGCCCACCGTCCACCATCGCGCATTGAACAGGCCGTAACGAAATACACTTGCGAGTTTGGCGACCGCCGCGCGCGTGGACCCCGTCGCCAGATGGTGGTTTGCCGACTCGATCAAGTGGAATACACGGCGGCGCCTGCACAGCGATCCGATCCCCGCGTCCGCGACGCCGCGTTCAAACTTCTGATATACCAGCGCGACACAGTCATGCGCATTGTCGCGGATCGGCTCTCCTCTGGTGCGTCGTTCACCGTGCTCGCGTATCCAACACAGGGTCTCCGCCACCGCAATGACATCGGCCCGCTCGGCCAGGCGAAGACAGAAATCGTAGTCCTCTGGGTAAGGAATCGTCTCATCGAACCCGCCGACCTCGAGCGCCAGGCTGCGTTCGCACAGCACGGTCGAGATTGCAGCGGCCGCATCTGTCGTGAGCAGTTTCCGGAGAATGCGTCCTGACAGCGGCTCCCACGGCCCCCCGCAACGCACCGGTATCTCCTTCCCGTTTTGATCGATCATGCCGAAGCCCGTGTACGCCCAGCGGCACGTTGGGTTCGCCAGCACGTGGTCGACCTGCATCGCCAGCTTGTTCGGCGCCCACACGTCGTCAGAGTCGAGGAAGGCGACGTACGTACCGCTCGCGTTTGCGATGCCGGCGTTCCTCGCGACGGCCGGAATCCCCGCGTGCGTCCGGCGAACCACGTGGAGCCGGGGGTCCGCTGCGGCGGACAAGTACCGCGCCGTGTCATCGGTGGAACCGTCGTCAACGACGATGAGCTCCCATGAGGAGTATGTTTGCGCGAAAACGGACGCAACGGCCTCACGCAAGTACCCGACGCGGTTGTAGGTGGGGATGATCACCGACACCAACGGGGTGGAACTGGCGGTGGCTGCCGGCGGCGACATGTCACCGCGACTCCGGCTTTGCGAGCACGCGGTCAACGCTCGCCCGCATGCCACGCCGGAACTGCTCACCATGGAACCGCGCCGCATTACGGCGCAACACATCCGAATGGAACTCCAGGGTCTCGAATTCCCGCACGGCGGCGACCAACGCGTCCGTGGATTGGTGCTCGAAAAAAATCCCCGTCGCGTCGGCTGCGCTGGCGCGTCCGTTGGCGCCGATGACCGACTCCGTCACTCCCCCCGACCCGTAAGCGATCACCGGCGCGCCTGCCGCTTGCGCCTCGACGGCCGTGATACCGAACTCATCTTCTCCTGGGAACACAAACGCGCGGCAGCGCGCCA
>JBFHWR010000267.1:0-5515 GCA_041599395.1 Gemmatimonadales bacterium
CAATGGTACTCCGACAATCGGTTGATCAACGGTCACGTCGAGGAGGCGGTGGCCGCTGCCGGTCGGGCCACGGCACTAGACCCTTTGTCCCCCGTAAGGGGCGCGGTGCACGCGCTGGCGCTCGGCAGTGCAGGTCGTGACGACGAGGCCGTCACGCGCGGCCGGCGCGCCGTGGAGTTGGGGCCGTCGCTTGTGGTGGCGCGATTCCTGTTGGGAGCAGTGTACGCATATGTTGGTCGGCCCGACGACGCGATTGCGGAACTCGAGCGGGTCGTCGAACTCGATCCCGATCTTCCGGCGGTTTGGGGTCTGCTCGGCTATATGCACGCCGTGATTGGACGCCAGGATCGCGCGCGTGAAATTCTGGCTTCGATTGATTCCGTCAACTTGGGAAACGCCAACGCGGCGGCAATCGCACGCATCCACCTGGGCCTGGGGAACATCGATCAGGCGTTGTCCTGGCTCGAGCGAGCCGTAGATCAACGCGACACGTTCTTCGGGTCCGAATCCATGGCGTCTCACCTGTTCGACCCACTCCGCACGGATCCCCGCTTCGAACGGCTCGCGCGCCGCGTGAATCTCGACGTGGATTCGTTGTTAGCAAGGAGATAGGAGTTAGGAGCGAGGAGCTAGGGCCCCCCTCACTCCTAGCTCCTCACTCCTTAACTCCTGACTCCTACCGCCCTCCTGTCTCCCCGAGCGCCCAAATGGCCCAGCGTCTTACCTCGGCGCTCTCGTCCTGCAAGGCCTTGCTCAGCGCGTCGTTGGCCGATGGGTCGCCAATTTCACCGAGGGCCCATGCCGACCAGCGTCTGACTTCCGCTGACTCGTCGCGTAACAGCGCCTCACTCAGGCCGGGGACGGCACGACTGTCCGCAATTTCGCCGAGTGCCCACGCCGACCACCGCCGGGCTTCATACCAATCGTCCTTGAGTCCCGTCACCAGGCCGCTCACAGCGCGCTCGTCTTGAATCTCACCCAGAGCCCACGCTGACCACCGTCGGACTTCTTGTGCCGGATCCGACTCGAGCGCGGCGGCAAGCGCGGGAACGGCGTGGTCGTTCTGAATCTCGCCGAGCGCCCACGCGGCCCAACGGCGCACCTCGTCGACCGGGTCACTCAGCAGGACTTCCATCAGCCTTTCAGTGACTTGGCCGTCCCCTGCACCAATCTCGCCCAGCCCCCAAGCCGCCCACCGGCGTACCTCTCCGTCGGAATCGGCGAGAGCCCCGACCAGGGCTTGCATTGCCCGTCTGTCCCCCATGTCACCTAGGGTACGCGCCGCCGTCCGTCGCACTTGGGCGTCGCTATCGGACAGCGCCCCAATGAGCGCTTCCAGTCTGCCATCGCTTACGGGCGCGCGCGGGGCTCGCGGAGGACGGCCGATTGCCCCGGGAGCGGGCGGACTGGGAGCGGGCTCGACGTCAGCCAAGACCGGCATGTCGACCGCGTCGTCCCCGTCACTCAACAATCGGATACCGCCAACCACCAAGGCGGCCGGGACCATGAGCGTGGCCAGCATGGCGGCCAGCTGCATCAGCCGTGGGAACCTGAATCCACGCCGGTCTCGACCATGCAGGGGTGGGACGCCGGCATCGAGGCCGGTCGCGTCCGCAACACCCGTCCACAGCCCCTCGTCCGGCGTGGCTTCGATTGGGAGCGCATTGATCGCGGAGACCGTTTCCTTCAGTTCCTCGAGCTTGGTCAGGCACGCCCCGCAGGTATCGAGATGCCTGCGCACGAGCGCATCAGCCTCTTCGTTCAATTCTTCATCGAAGAACGGCGACAGCAGCTCCTCCACCACCTTGCACTCATTTACGTCCTTCATCGTGCTAACGCCTCCCGCACAAGCCGTCGGGCTCGGCTCAGTTGCGATTTGACGGTTCCTTCGGCGGTGCCCACCAGCTCGGCGATTTCCCGGTACCGGTATCCTTGGATATCGTGAAGGATGAGCACTTCCTTCGCGCCGGCCGGCAGCCGTGCGATCGCTTGCTCCAAATCGAGCCGAGTCTCCGGCATCGCTTCCGCCACCTCGCGCTCAAAGATCTCCGTATCCCCCACCGACAACGTCTTCTGCCCCCGGCGCGTCGCCGTGCGGATCTGTCCCAGCACCACGTTGACTCCAAGCCGGTGCAACCAGGTTCGAAAGGCGCTGCGAAATTGGAACGAGCCGACGCTCTCCCACAGCCGTACGAATACGTCTTGCGTTGCTTCCTCCGCCTGGCGGTGGTCGCTCAGCATTCGGAGACAAAGCGCATAGATGCGACGGACATGCCGGTGATACAGTTCTTCAAAGGCATTGCCGTCGCCTGACTGCACCCGGCGGACAAGGTCCTCATCGCTGTCGGTTGCCGAAATCTGGGTTGTCGTTTGTTCGGCGTTCACCGCGGTTCGAGCGAGCCCCTTTCGTTGTCGAGACTGGGCAAAGTCCCATATTGGGCTTTCGAATGCTGACTCCACAATCTATCCCCCGTGTGTACGCGAGCCGGCCTCGGGTGCGTCCTTCTCAGTACATTGGATGTCGGGAGCAAGCGATTTGTTGGAATGCCAGCGATGGGTGAGGCTAACATCTTTGTTGATAGAGTGTTAGATGGAGCTGCCACGATAGCCCGTAAACAAAGGTCCCCTACAACGATTCGAAAACCGCCCGATGCCGTTCGCCTATTACGACAGTCTCTCCGCCCGCAATAAGGACACGTATCGCAAAAGCGATGGGATTCATCGTGTTCCGTTGAACGCACCCGAGATTCTGCGACCAATTGTGGGACCCGTCCGCACGGCCCTCGAAAACGCGGACCGGCGGCAGGTGCAAAACGCCGTTCAGCGCCTCGTGACTGCCATGGTCGATGACCTCGGTGCGCCACCGGTTCGCGTCAAAGTGCTGACTACCCGGCCGTCGCACGATTGGGGCGAACTCCAAGGACTCTACGAGCCTGAAGAAGACGGCGACCCGGCTCTGGTGACAGTATGGATGCGGACCGCGGCGCATAAACGGGTCGTGGCGTTCAAGACGTTCCTCCGCACGGTGCTCCACGAACTCTGTCATCACCTGGACTACGAGTGGTTCGACCTGGACGAGAGCTTTCATACCGAGGGGTTCTTCAAGCGGGAGTCGCACCTGTTCCATCAGATTGCCGGCGACGCCAGCATGGGTGCCACTGACGCTGGGGGTGGCGAACCGGTCGGGCGGTCGTCGACTGCTGCGGAACAGTGACCGCCGTACCGTCTGCGTGCCTGTCACGCCGCGGTACCCGGTCGCCGAGTCCCAGCCGCTTTCGTACTTTCCGTATGTAGGGCTGCAGACCGGGCGCAAGCCTCCGCCCGCGCGCTATCTGCCATTCAGCATCCGGAGTGACTCATGCCCCGAGTTCCGAACTCCCGGGCGGAACGCTTGCCAGGGCAGACGAGCATCCTCTATGTGGTTGTTGTCGGCGGTGCAGTCGGGATAGCTGGTTGTGGCGGTGTAACGCCCGTGCCGGGTCCCACACCACCCGCCAACCGCTGTATCATCGCTGCCGAACCAGTAGACGCGCCCGCACCAATCACCATCGGTTTCACTGAATCGGTTGATCCCGAGCATGCGTTGCGGCCACGCAGCGCGAGTGAGCAAGTGCTCTTTCGGATGCTCTATGAATCCCTGGTAGGGGTTGATTGTGCAGGACGTGTGTTCGCCGGTCTGGCACATTCGTGGCGCTCGGAAGAGCAGGGGCGAGTCTGGGTGTTCACGGTGCGGGATGACGCCTCGTTCTGGGACGGATCTCCGGCAACGGCGCACGATGTGGTTGCAAGTTGGCGCGCCCACCCGCCCCCGGGTGGCCTGGTATCTCCTGATTCCGTATCGGCCCTGGATGATCGGATTGTGCGAGTCGGACTCACATCGGCCCATACTTCAGCAGCCACGTTCGCGGCCCCTGCGTTGGCTGTCTTAAAGGCCCGTCCGGGTCGAGCGTGGCCAACCGGAACCTCCGGCTTCGAGGTCGTGCTGGCAGAACCGACCCGCGGCGCGCTGGTTCGTATTCATCCGCGGAACGCGTTGCCGCCGCTCCTCGAGTACACGTTTACGGGAACCGCAGACGCGCGTGATTTTCTCGACTACGGTGTGGACGTCTTGGTTACGAATGACCCTTCCGCTCTCGACTACGCCGAGACGCGCCCGTCCGACTTCACGATCGCTCCGCTCCCGTGGAGCAAGACCTACGTGTTGCTCGCTCCCGGATGGGGCGAACGCCGAGACGCAACCGCTCCGCCGCGTGGTCTGTTGGACGAGATTGCCAGAGATGCCGTCCGGGCCGAAGCGCGAGGCGCGCAGCCGCCGTTTTGGTGGGAAGCCACACGCAATTGTGCGTCCGCCTCCCCATCAATCGGACGCGTGCGCGTGAGGAACCCGGCATCGGCTCGGCGCGTCGCGTATCCGCAACATGATCCCGTTGCGCGCGATATCGCCGAACGCTTGGTTGCCCTCGCCGGGTCTCGCGTGGGCAGCCGGCAACTCGATTTTCTGGGGGCGGACTGGTCTCGGCGAGGGACCGAGTTTCACGCGCTCGGATTGTCCGGGGGGGAGTTTACGGAGTCACTCGGTCGAGGCGGCGAGGGCGCGTACGTGTTTGCACTACCACGAGTCCCGTGGGATGGCTGTGCCGAGGCATTCGATCTCCGCACTCGAATCCCGTGGCTGTCTGCGGACAGCGATGCCGCACAAGGATTGACCGGCTCGTTGGTTCCGTTGGTAGACGTGCGTCTCCGGGCCGTTATGCGCCGCGGGCGGGTGGGCGCGTACACCGAGTGGGACGGCACGCTGCGAATCATGCTCCCATGACGCCACGCTCATGACGTTTCGCACGAGGCTCCTCGGGGCGCTGCTGGTCGCGGGCCTCGTGCCCGTTGTGGTTTTGAGCCTGGGCATTCGGTCCGTCATGACCAATCGCCTGATCGAGCAATCGCGTCTGCGGGTGGAATCGTTGGTGTCGGTCGTCGCCGACGACCTCGAGCGCCTTCGCGTCGTCATCGGTCAGCGATTGAGCACGCTCGCGGGCGCCCTCGGAGAAGACAATCGATTCCGGTTGGCGGCAGTCCAAGGGGACGCCTCCGAGCGCGCGTATCTCCTCGATTACGCCGGCAATGCGATGCGACTCGCTGATCTCTCGATGCTTCAGGTCCAAGATGAGCAGGGCGTGATCCTGAGTTCCGGTCATTTCAGGAACGAGTACGGGAGGTCCGATCCGGATCTCGCGGCGGCACTCGCAGCGACGCCCGGCGGAATGGCCGTCGTGACAGCCCGCTCGCCGGAAGGCGCGTTCCTGACGTTGGCGCGAACCCAACCGCTCCGATTGGGCGGGCGTCTCTTCGCGATTGTCGGTGGCGTCTCCTTGGAACGGGAGTTTCTGGGCCGGCTTGCGCGGGATGATGATTTGGCGGTGTCGTACGTCTTTGACGGTGGTGTCCTCTCGTCGGATGCAGCTACCGAAGCGAGGCTGCGAGAGGGTATTCCGCCGGCCGAACTGGTGGCAGAGATCGC
>JBFHWR010000268.1:0-5514 GCA_041599395.1 Gemmatimonadales bacterium
ACGGAGAACGAACACCCAACAGTGTAACGACCCGCAGGATCTCGGAGGACACGTATGAGGGAACAGACATCTACGTGCTCGACTACCTGCACGTTTCGGGTCCGAACGATACAACCGTGAGCCGGATGGTGATGCGGGCGGATGATCTTGCGCTGGTGCATCACAAGGTCAAGGCAAACACCGATTCGGCTGCTGTTTCCGCATCGGGTGGGCGGCTAACCGGATGGGTCGCGCTTCCCGAGCAACCGGTACAGCTCGTCGACGTCAACGTCGGCCGGCCGGTGTTTGGTGTCGAAGGACAGATCCCGTGGCTGTTGCCACTGCTTCCGTTTCGCGAGGGATACCGCGCCGTCGTACCGCATTTTTCGCAGTGGGAGGGTGGGGAAGTGTGGGAGGACATTACCGTTGTCGGTTCCGAGACGGTGGATTTTGGGGGGAAACCGGTGGAGTGCTGGATCATCGACACCGGTGAACTGGGCCCGCCCGGTTCCCGCGGGTATCACTGGGTTGCCAAGACCGACCGCAAGATTGTTCAGAGCGTGCTGCGGGGGAACAGCGGCGGGCCCGAGTATTGGGCGGTCGCGCGACCGTAGTGTTCCGTATCAATCCCAATGACGGAGTGAGGGCGATGGAGATCTGCACATGACCAGTAGGCCGAAGAACACCACCGCAACAGTTATCCCCACGATGCGCTACCGCGACGCGGCGGCGGCCATCGACTGGCTGTGCAAGGCGTTTGGCTTCGAGCGGCGATTGGTCATCCCCGGCGATTCGGGTACCATCGTACACGCGCAGCTCGAGTTTGGAAACGGCATGATCATGCTCAGCTCGGCACGTGACTCCGAGTACGACAAGCTCGTCAGACCACCTGCAGACGTTGGGGGGACTACTCAGAGTCCATACATCGTCGTTCAGGATGTCGATGCGCACTACGAACGCGCTGTGGCGGCGGGAGCGGAAATCGTTCTTGACATCAAAGATGAGGATCACGGCCGCGGTTACTCGTGCCGGGACCCTGAAGGACACGTGTGGAACTTTGGTGATTACGATCCCTGGGCCGCGGCGTGACCGGCGCTCGAGTTGCTGACAATGACCCGATGCTCGAAGAGATGCTCGAAGCCTGGCGCACCAACAATCGCATCAATCTCTTCCTGATCGACGAGATCAGTCCGGCGGGAATGGAGTGCACGCTGTCCAGGCGGGGCGGGCGTGGTGTTGCCGGGCAGTTTGCCCACATGCACAACGTGCGGGTGTGGCACCTGGAGAAGCGAGCCCGGCAACTCGCAGCGGGTCTCAAAGTTTTCGAGACGAAGGTCCAACCCAGCAAGCGGGATCTCAGGAAGGCGCTGGTCGCGTCGGGTGAAGCGGTCGGAAGGTTTATGACGGATCTAATGCAGGACAAACCCAAACGGCGCGGCTTCAAGAAGGGTGTTGCGTCCACGCTCGCGTATTTCGTCGCCCACGAGAGTCACCACCGCGGCAACATTCTCTTGACGCTCAAGGAATCCGGTCAGAAGCTCGCCCAGCCCAAAGCGTACAAGATCTGGGACTGGGATAGGATCTGATCATGGTTCGGGCACGCAAGCCGCGGCCAACGAGTAGACCTGCCACGTTCGACACGGTACGGCAGATCGCTTTGAGCTTCCCCGGAGTGGAGGAGGGAACTTCGTACGGCACCCCGGCCTTCAAAGTACGCCGCAAGTTCATGCTTCGTCTCAAGGAAGACGGCGAGAACATCGCAATCAAGATCGACTTTGCGGCGCGTGATGTGCTGATGGACTCCGATCCGGAGACGTTCTTCATCACCGATCACTATCGAGACTATCCGGCGATGTTGGTCAGCTTGGCGAGAGTCCGGCGTGAGGATCTCCAAATGCTGGTAGAAGGCGCCTGGCGTATGGGGGCGAATAAGAAGTTGATTGAGGAATATGAGCGAGGGGAGACATGAGTGGAGATTGGAGAGTGGAGATGGAGAGTGGAGAGTGGAGAGTGGAGAGTGGAGATTGGAGATTGGTGGTGAGTGGTGAGTGGTGAGTAGTGAGTAGTGAGTGGGGAGTGGGGAGCGGTGAATGGTAAGTGGTAAGGGCAAATCGTGCGCTGTGAGCAGGGAGTAGGGAGGGGTGAGGGATCGCCTCGGCTCACCGCCGGCTTGTGAAGTCTGGAAGCGTTTGATACGCTACGTCGCCACTAACGGGAAAGGGCATCATGGAACGACGAATCATCGACCTGTATGACGAGTTCACGCACGGCGGAATGGAACGGCGAGATTTTATGGCGCGGTTGGCGAAGCTGGTTGGAGGCTCGCATGCGGCGTTTGCGCTGCTTCCGCTGCTCGAAAACGATTACGGGCGTGCCCGTACCATCGCGTCGGATGATCCTACGCTGCGCGCCGAGTACATCACGTACCCGGGTGCCACCGGGAACGTCCGGGCCTACCTCGCGGCACCCCGCTTACAGTCGGCGCCCGCCGTCATCGTGATCCATGAGAACCGCGGTCTGAATCCGCACATCGAGGACGTCGCTCGCCGCGCGGCGGCCGCCGGGTTCTGGACGATCGCGCCGGACGCGCTCTCACCGGTCGGCGGGACGCCGGATGATGAGGATCAAGCGCGGGCGCGCATGAGAGCGCTCGACCGTGAGCAGACTGAGCAAGACTTCATGGCGGCGGTCCAGTTTGCCGTGTACAACGCCGCGACGACTGGCCGGGTGGGCTGCGTGGGCTTCTGCTGGGGCGGGCGCATGGCGAATCAGCTTGCCGTGCGGGTTCCGGAGTTGAGGGCGGCGGTACCGTTCTACGGGAGTCAGCCGGCGACGGAAGACGTGCCCAAGATCCGGGCTGCCGTGCAGCTCCACTATGCTGGTCTGGATGAGCGGATCAACGCCGGCATTGCCGACTATGAAGCGGCCCTGAAAGCGGCCGGTGTGCGATACGAGCTGCACATGTACGACGGCGTTCACCATGCATTTCACAATGACACGTCTGCCACGCGCTATAACGAGGCGGCGGCCAAGCTGGCATGGGAGCGAACGATTGGCTTTTTCAAACAGCACCTGGTCGTCGGTTGACGACGGAACTGACGAGTTGGTCACGGCGTCGGTACGAGATGGGTGTCCTGGTCGCGACCTCTAACGTCGTCAAATGCTCAACCGTGATACGCTGAAGCACGGTGTCAGTGTGTTGTGTGCGACCGATCGCGATTTTGCCAGCGTCGTGCGCCGGATTGGTGCGCCTCCTTTATGGGCTCGAAAACCGGGGTTTGCGACGCTGGTTCGCATCATACTCGAGCAACAGGTTTCCCTCGCGTCCGCAAAGGCAACCTAC
Organism: Gemmatimonadales bacterium; assembly: GCA_041599395.1. Taxonomy (GTDB): domain Bacteria; phylum Gemmatimonadota; class Gemmatimonadetes; order Gemmatimonadales; family GWC2-71-9; genus JBFHWR01. The sequence continues at coordinate 3,323 of JBFHWR010000268.1, forward strand.
CAACGCTTGCAGCAGGCACTTGGTCGAGTCACGGCGTCGCGCGTGGCCAATACGTCCTTGGCCGAGTTGCGCCGCTACGGCATCACCCGCCAGAAATCGGAGTACTGTCTCGATTTGGCGCAATTCATCGTCGCCGGGAAACTGGATCTTCCGGCTCTTGCACGCGCGGATGACACGACCGCACGCCTCGCGCTGCGTGCCGTTCGCGGAATCGGCTGCTGGACCGCTGACATCTACTTGCTGATGGCGTTGCGGAGGCCCGATGTCTGGCCCAACGGGGATCTCGCGCTCGCCGAATCGGCTCGGCACGTGAAGCGGCTCAGCGCCCGCCCAACTGACGAACAGTTGTTTCGCATTGCAACCCGGTGGAAACCGTGGCGTTCGGTTGCGGCACGTATTCTCTGGCATCATTATCTGAGCGAGCGACGCGGGCGAGCCGTGGTGTCCGAGGGGAGAGGAGCTAGGAGATAGGAGTGAGGGGTTAGGGGCCCTGCCCCCGACCCCCCTTGATCCCAATCCGTCATTCCCTCGCTCCTAAGCCCTAGCTCCTAGCTCCTCACTCCTAACTCCTCGCAAGGGGCCTGCCATGAGCTACTCGGTTACAACGATGAACGGCAACACCACCTCGATTGCGCAGGACGCAGTCGACCAACTTGCGGCGTCGCTCCGCGGCGACGTCGTGACTCCCGCCAGCCCCGGCTACGATGAGGCGAGGACCATCTGGAACGCGATGATCGATCGGAGGCCCGGTCTGATCGTCGAGTGCGCGGGAGCCGCGGATGTCATCCACGCGGTGGACTTTGCCCGCGATCACGGGCTTCTGATTTCCGTGTGCGGAGCGGGTCACAACATTGCCGGCAACGCCGTGACCGACGGTGGGCTCATGATCTCTCTCAGGATGATGAAATCGGTGCGGGTCGATCCCTTTACGCAGACCGCGCGGGTTGAACCCGGTGTCACGTTAGGCGAATTCGACAGGGAGGCTCAAGCGTTTTCGCTTGCCACTCCGGTAGGGATCAACTCAACGACCGGGATCGCGGGGCTGACCCTGGGAGGCGGGTTTGGGTGGCTCAGCCGCCCCTATGGGCTCACGGCGGACAATCTCATCTCGGCTGATGTCGTGACGGCGAGCGGAGACCTGTTGACGGTCAGTGAGGATGACCATGCCGACCTGTTTTGGGGTATTCGCGGCGGCGGTGGGAATTTTGGCATCGTCACGTCGTTCGAGTTCCAGCTCCACCCCGTTGGTCCAGAGGTCCTGGCGGGTTTGATCGTGCATCCGTTCCGGGATGCAAAGCAAGTCTTGGAATACTATCGGGAGTTTACCGCGAGCGCACCGGACGATCTCACGGTGTGGGTAGTCATGCGCCAAGCGCCTCCGCTGCCGTTTCTGCCGCAGGACGTGCATGGGACCGAGGTCGTGGTCCTCGCGGCCATGTACGCGGGCGAGATCGCAGAAGGCGAAAAGGCCCTCGCGCCGCTCAGGGCATTCGGTCAACCGATTGCCGATGTCATCGGTCCGAATCCGTATGTGGGCTGGCAGACGGGGTTCGACCCGCTCTTGACGCCCGGCGCGCGAAACTACTGGAAGTCTCATGACTTTATTGAGCTCTCCGATCCCCTGATTGACGAGCTGATCCAGGCCATCGGATCGTTGCCGGGTCCGCAGTGCGAGGTGTTCCTTCCTCACATGGGAGGTGCAACGAGCCGTGTAGCAGCCGACGCCACGGCGTATCGCCATCGTGATGCACAGTACATCATGAACGTCCACGGTCGGTGGGACGACCCTGCCGAAGATGATCGGTGTGTTGCGTGGTGCAGGGACCTGTTTAAGGCCACGGCGCCGTACGCGACGGGAGGCGTGTACGTCAACTTCATGACGGAAGATGAGGACGAGCGGGTCCAGGCAGCGTACGGCGAGAGCTACGAACGGTTGGCTGAGCTCAAAAATAAGTACGATCCGCAAAACCTGTTTCGACTAAACCAGAATATTCGCCCGACGGCTCTCGCGTAGTGACTCCCGGAGGAACCATGTGCCGAAACATCAAGACGCTGTTCAATTTCGACCCGCCCGTCACGGATGAAGAGATCCACGCGTCGTCGTTACAGTTTGTGCGGAAACTGAGTGGATTTACCAAGCCCTCCAAGGCGAATGAGGCGGCGTTTGACCGGGCGGTGCACGATGTCTCGCA
>JBFHWR010000269.1:0-5480 GCA_041599395.1 Gemmatimonadales bacterium
CACGCCAGCCATTTTTTTTGTGATCTCTACGCTCTCCACGGGCGTACACGGCACATGCCGGATCGGCGCGAGCGGGGTTTGACCGCCGAGAACGGGGAGACACGAGGCGGGGCGAGCGCACCCGCGCGACTATCCCGTGTTTCGCATCCCCGCCGCGATGCCGTTCACGGTGATGAGGAGCGCGTTCAACAGACGCTCGTCATCGGGCTGCCGTCGCAGGCGACACAAGATCTCTGCTTGAACCAAGTTGATCGGGTCCACGTACGGGTTTCTGACGTCGATGGATCGCCGAAGAACCGGGTTGTCTGCGAGGAGCACTTCGTGACCGGTGACTGCCAGGACCGCACGCGCCGTTTCGTGCAACTGCTCCCGCAACACGTCGCCGACCCGTCTCAGTTGTTCCGGCACCAGCCGCGCGTCATACTGTTGAGCGATGCCCGGCGACGATTTCGCCAACACCATCTCGATGAGATCGATGGTGGAACGAAAGAACGGCCATTCTTGGTACATGTGGGCCAGCTCGTCTTCAAAGCCGCCCGCCGTCGCGTCATCGAGCGCGGCGCCGACACCAAGCCACGCGGGCAGCATGAGTCGGGTTTGCGTCCAGGCGAACACCCAGGGAATGGCGCGGAGCGATCGCACGCCTGTACCCGGTTTCCTCCGGGCCGGACGGCTCCCGATCTTCAACTCTCCCAATTCGACTTCCGGGGTTGCGGCTCGGAAATAGTCCACGAAATCGGGACTATGATAGACGGTTTTACGGTATGATTCCCGTGACACATCCGCGAGCACCTGCATGCGATCACGCCATGACTGCAGGGGCGCCTGCGGGGGACGGAGTGTCGCCAAGAGGGTCGCAGTCGTGTAGAGCTCCAGCGTGCGCAGCGCGATCTCCGACAGCCCGAATTTTGCGTTGATCATCTCGCCTTGCTCTGTGACGCGCAGTGAACCGCGAATAGAACCAGGCGGCTGCGATTGGATGGCGAGATGGGTCGGGCCGCCGCCTCGCCCGACTGTCCCGCCGCGGCCGTGAAAGAGCGTGACATGCACGCCGGCATCGTGGCACGTGGCGACGATCGTCTCCTGCGCCCGGTAGAGTTCCCATGCAGCGGCGAGGCGCCCACCGTCCTTGGCCGAATCCGAGTAACCGATCATCACTTCCTGACGTCCGCCAATGGTTGTACGGTATTCGGGAATGCTGAACAGTGTCGCAAGGCAAGACGCGGCGCCGCGAAGATCGTCGACGGTTTCGAAGAGCGGAACCACACGAAGTGGGTGGGCGACGCCGGCCGCCGCTTGCAGGAATTGGACTGCGAGCACGTCCGATGGCGATCGGGCCATCGAGATGACGTACGCGCCCAACGACTCCCGACGGATCGCGGCGATCGCGCGGAACGTGTCCAGCGTTTCGCGGGTTTGAGGGTTGCCATCGTTCATGGCCGCGAGCGCCTCGGCAAGCATCACGCCGGCGTTTTGGAGATTGTGCGTCAAGAACTGTTGCCGTCGTGGCTCGTCCCATGCGCTAAAGTCGCCGAGCCCGAGCGCGCGAGTGAGCGCTGCAATCGCCTTCGTGTGTTCGGCCGATTCCTGGCGGATGTCCAGCCGAACAAGCGTCAAACCAAAAGTCCGAACGCGCCGTCGGATGTCGAGCAGCCGTCCCGTCGCCAGGACGCGCACTCCCGTGTCTTCGAGTGAGCGGCGGCACAGATCCAATGGTTCGGCAAGTTGGTTGGCGTCCCAATACATTTCGTCGCGCTCGCGTTGGTCCAGCGGCTCATCTTCCAGCAACCGTTCGATCCCATGACGGGTGAGCCGAAGGCGATCGCACACCGTCCTCAACAGCGCTCGGTACGGCTCCGTGACATTGCCAACCACCTCATGCAGTTCGCGGTTTCCCTCGCGGAGTGACAGCTCAGTCCGAAGCAGGGAGATCTCGCGCAGGTAGAGATCCGCGGCCATCCAACGTGAGAGCAGGCAGGCCTTTGCCGTCGTGGTGGCGGTGACATTGGGGTTCCCGTCCCGGTCGCCACCGATCCACGACCCGAACCGTATCGGAATACTGTCCGGTGGAAGGCCGTGGCCCGTGCACGCTTGCAGCTCACGGTCCAGCATTCTCAAATATTGCGGGAGGGCGTTCCACAATGTTTGCTCGAACACGACCAGGCCCGCTCGGACCTCGTCGAGTGGAGTGGGACGTTCGGTGTTGATCTCGTTGGTCCACCATGAGGCGGTGATCTCGGCGCGCAGTGCATCCACGAGTTGGTCGCGCTCCGGCAGCGTGAGATCGGCACGGTCCCGCTGCCCGAGGAGGTCGGCAATCCGCCGTTGTTTCTGTGCTAGCGTCCGGCGGACGATCTCGGTGGGATGCGCGGTGAAGACGAGTTCGATGGCGAGCGTGCAGACGGCGGCGTGCAGCTGGTCGGGCGGCACCCCCGCTGTGCGAAGCTGTGCGAAGGTGTCTCCAAACGACGCTCGCTGGGGAGCCGCCTTGGGATCCCGTTGATAGTACCGGCGTCGCCTGATTCGATGATGTTGTTCTGCGATGTTCGCCAGCGTGAGGAGGTGTGCAAAGGCTCGAGCGATGGTCAGCGCGTCATCGACCGACTGACCCTGCAGCAGCGCCTGCAGCGCGCCAAAATCATCCGCATGACCCTGTCGTGCGCCTTTCGCCAGTGCACGAACCCGCTCGACGATATCGTAGAAGTCGTCACCTTCCTGTTCCCGCAGCGTATCGCCGAGGAGCGTTCCCAGGAGGCGCACATCATCCCGAAGGGGCTGGTGAGGATCCGTGTTCATGGTGGAGACCTGCGGATGTCACATTGCGGAGGCTATCTCTCGCGCAACGCAAAGAAGCGCCGCCGGTACCGAACGACCGGCGACGCTTTTCTCGACCTCTGCAACCCGGCACGATGCCGCGTGAGCATCAGCCGGCGCAGATGAGTTTCCGCGATTCGGTCCGGGTCAACTACCCGTGCGGCGATCGCGTGCCCATGCCAAGCTGCAGACGGTTCTTAGGCTAGACAATGGATCACCTCCTTCGTTGGGGTTGAACATCGGGCGCGGACGATGGGAGCCTGTTGGCCGGGAACGTCGACCTGCGTGCGCCGACACCCGATCCTCCGTCGCCAAGAGAGGACTCCCAGGCCAGAAGTTACACGGGACGGTGGGGCCAAGCAATAGAGGCATCACCGTGAGGGCGAGCCACACACCTCACGGAACGGCGGTGTAATGCCCATGGATGCACAACCACCTTCCGTTTTCCCTGACGAAGATACGTGTCGACTTCCCTCGTGAGGTGTATCGTGTGCCTTCCACAAACCCCGCATCGGTCCAGTAATACACGATCCACGCCACGTCGCCCCGGATCGTCACCTGCGGTTGGTGCATGTCGGTGTGCACGTTGTGGGAACGTTGGACGAAGTTCGTGATGCTGCGAAGCTCCTGTTCTTTGCCGATCGCGAGGTACACGTCGGACTCTCCAAAGGACGTAAAATCCGGATGGAGGTAGGACGCGTAGCGCTCGACATCGCCACGTTCGATCGCGTCCCACATGGCGACGAGTGTCTCCTTGATCACAGCTTCATCTCGGGAGGATTGAGCGTGCGCGTCCGCGGATGCCAGCGCGGCGACGACGAGCAGTGGTGTGACGGGCGTCCTCATGGTGTGCTCCGGGTTGGCGATCAATGCGTCGCAATTGCGGAGGGTTCCGTATGGTACTGGATGGTACTGGACGCTTCCCGCCAGTTCAATTGTCACCGCCGTCACACCCGCCGCGTGTTCGGCATTGCGGGACGTGGGGTGGCGCGGTAGGACGAGGTGGCTTCGGCACGGTATTCCGCGAGACTGGGGGGCAGCTTGCAATGTCGTCGAGGGCTCGACCGGTCGCCGCAATGGCGGGATTGGCCTCGTGTCGCGCAGCCTACCGGCTGGCCTCGGACTCGTCGGCCGATCCGCCGCGCGCCGCCCAAGTCGATAACCTCAGTTCCGCCATGCATTTGGGATTCGTGGTGACAGGTCGGTGATCTCAGTCCCGACGAGCTGGGCGGGGCGCTCGGGGTGCCGGATCGGGGCTCGGGACGGCTGCGGCATGCGGATTGCCCGAATCCACAAGGAGATCGTGCACGGCGTCGACCCGCTTGCGACGTCTCGACGGGCGAACGAAACCGACATTCACGAGGGTGACCCAATTGTGACTCTGTGGCTTGTTGGACTCAGCATCTGGATCGTCGCTGGAGGAGGGTGGTGGGCCCGGCTGGTGTTACGCAGTCTGAGGCCGCCGGACCGGCGCCCGGCGCCACCGCTCACGATCCGGCCGACAACCGGTCCACCGCGATTATGTGTTGCTGTCCTGACATCCGCATCGGCTCCCTTGGTTCCCGGGGAGCCGGTTTGTTTTTAGGGTGTACCAGCCGCGTTCGCCGCCGATGTCGTGCTGCGTGCCGCGTTCACATTGCGGCGCTCGGCGGCCGTGTCGGTACGTGTGATGGGCTTGGTCGCGAACCGTTCTAGAAAGTGCTCGATCAGCGTCCACGCCACCACGCGGTGGCCGCGTGCATTCAGATGCCCGTCCACTCGGTAGAATAACGCCTCGCCGTTGGCTCGATAGTGCTCGACCAATGGCTCCATTGCCGAAATCCAGGGAATGTTTGCGGCATGCGCGAAGGGCGCGAGGGTGCGCTCGATGAGGTGTACGTCGATTTGTGGATCCCGGAACCCGCCCGCTTGCGCAAGTACTTGGAACTGTTGAGGAACTGATAACACGGCAAACTCGCATCCCTGCTCCTGGCAGAACGCGTTGGCGCGTTGGAGAAGGGTTTTGGTGATGCCGATCTTTTCCTGGAACGCGTGTGTAGGCGGCAGCTGGTAGTACTGGGTCCAGGGGGTCAATAGATACAACCGAACGTACATGCGATCGAACGACGCGAGGATACGCTGGAGGAGCATGACGGAGTGAAGGCCGGAGCGCAGGCGGCTCCGGCCCTGCGACTGCGCGGCAAGGGCCGCCGAGTCGGCGTGCGCTTCGGCTCCACTGTTGGCATAGAGGTCATTGGGAAGGAACGCGAGCAGGACGATGTCGGGCTCGAATCGCGCATGCAGTTGCTCGAGAAACAGCACTTCTTCGCGCGTGCTGTAGCCTTGTATGCCCGCATTTATGATATCGACTTCCAGGCCGCGCGCGAGCAGCTCCCGTTCAAACACCGTCGGCCAAATCTCCTCATAGCCGGCTCCCTGACCAAAAGTGAACGAGTCACCGAGGAGGAGGATCGTAGTCGATGAGGGTGGTGGCGTGGGCGTCTCGCTCGTCGCCGCGTCACGCAGACCGTCGCCGTTGATCTCGTACTCGACGGTGAACTCGGGCCCGGTATGCACCACCCGATTATGTGGGCGATACCGGTGCAGCAAGAGACTGTCGCGTACCGATATCGGTCTGTCGTCGAGCCCGGTGATCGTGGAGGTTTGCGGCCACGCGATTCGAATGG
>JBFHWR010000270.1:0-5466 GCA_041599395.1 Gemmatimonadales bacterium
CAGACGGCCGGTCAATTGCGTACATCGAGAACCCAGACCAATACGTGAAACTGGTCGATGTCGAAGGCGGCGCACCTACCACACTCGTCGCCCGTGTCACACCCCTCGACGACCTGGACTGGGGCCACGATGGGTACATCTACATGGGTTCGCCGGTTCCCGTGAGCCGCACCCGATTCGCCGCTGTTGACCGTGGCCCAAGCGCCGGTGTACTAGTCCGGATCCCGGCCGACGGTTCCTCAGCTGGCGAGTGGGAACAGCTGAGTGAGCTCGATAGCGTGAGCGCCGAGGACCAGCACATTGCGCCCAGCCTACTGCCCAACGGTAAGGGCTTGCTGTTCACCATCCTGTATGGCAGCGACGCCGCCCCCTCCGTCGGTATCCTGAATCTCGAGACGGGACAGCACCGATCTCTCGTGCCAGGGAGTGTCCCGCGATACGTCCGATCCGGGCACGTGATCTACGCGGACGTGGATGGGTCGCTCCTCGCAGCCCCATTCGACCAGGGTGCCATGGAGATCACGGGTCCGCCGGTTGCGCTGGGCGGACAGGTAACCAGCCCGGGACAGCTGGGCTCACGCGAGTTGAGCGTATCAGATAACGGAACGATGTTGATTGGGTCAGGGGGTGGGGGAGTGGAACGCGTGGTGTGGGTGGATCGCCGAGGGGGTGTCGAAATGATCGACACCTCCTGGGTAGCGGATTTCGAGACGCTTGCGCTGTCGCCAAACGGCCGCCGACTGGCAGTCAGCATCGACGAAGGCGATAACCAGCAGCTGTGGATTCGGGACCTGGTCACCGGTTCCTTGTCGAAACTGACTATCGAAGGCGGTCGGAACTTCCGGCCCTTCTGGGCGCGTGACAACGAACGCCTCCTGTTCGTGTCCAACCGGAACCGGACGGGCAAGCATGAGCTGTTCGCCCGACCGGTGACCGGCGGCATCGGGCAGTTGGTGCTGAGTCTGGAGCGCGAGGTCTGGGAAGGCGAATGGTCACCGGATGGCCAATGGCTGATCTATCGGACGGGAGTCCCGCCCACTCGTGATCTGTTTGTGAAGCATGTCCATCCCGATAGTACAGGCCGCACGATCTCAGCCAGCGATGCGTTCCAGGAGGTGATGCCCACGTTGTCACCCGACGGACGTTGGCTGGCCTATCAATCGGACGAAACGGGACGCTACGAGGTATACGTGCGCCCGTTTCCCAACATCGACGATGACAAGCGTCCGATTTCCACCGACGGCGGTACCGAACCCAAGTGGAGCCGGGACGGTCGCGAACTGTTCTATAAGAATCGTGCACGAGATCTCGTGGCCGCGCAGCTCGAGACGCAAAGTGGGTTCTCGGTCACTGGGCGTGACGTGCTGTTCTCAGTGCGGGATTATCAGGCTGGCGACGAATTCTGTTGTCACCCAACCTATGATGTGAGCCCTGACGGCCAGCGCTTTCTGATGATTCGACGAAGTGGCGGGACGAGCGAGCTCATCTTTGTGCAGGGAGTCATCCAGGAACTCGAGGCGAGGAGCGGAAACTAGTCGCCACTCTCCGCTCTCCACTCTTCAGCCGGGCCGCGCATGGCGCGGCTCGTACACGCCAAGCTTACCACCACCGGGAAGCGTCAGCTCGGTCACTCGGCCCCACCCGCGGTCCTCGACGAGGCTGCATTTCACATCGTGCTGCTTCATCGCGGCGGTAAACGCGTCAACATCCTCACACATGAGATAGAACTCATGGATGTTGTTTTTCTCCGAGGGATGGACCGCCACCTCCGATGGCGGTAACCCAAAGATCAGCCACCCATCGCCGACATCGACATGGGGAAAGGTCAACACATCACGGAAGAACGCACGATCGGCATCGGGGTTCTTGCTGTAAATGACGGAATGGGCGCCATTGATCATGTCCGACTCCTTTCAACCCTTTGGTCTTCGCTTGCACTCCTGACTGCGGATGAGAGGAAATATTCGCCGGTACCTAGCCGATTGAAGCTCCGGAACCTACACTATGGTTCTTGTTTTCGGGAGGAATTGGCCGTGATGCATTTAGGAAAATGTGTGAACGTTGCCGCGGCGTTGCTGTTGGGTTGTACCCCCGAGACACCGGCCTGGCAGGAAGATCCGCTGGCCGAGCCGCAGGCGGTATCGTTGTTTGGCGAAGAACTGTTTGCCAGACCGGATACGACGGGTGCCATTGCGGCGGCGGACTCGGTGCTGGAGCGCGCGCCGAACAATGTCGATCACCTCATCGCCGCCGGTCGCGTGCGCCGCAACTTCTGGCAGTACCGGCAGGCGATGGCGCTCTACACCCGAGCCATGGAACTCGCACCGGACGATTGGCGGCCATACCGGTACCGCGGACACCGGCACATCTCGACGCGAGACTTCGAGCAGGCGATCGTCGACCTCGAACGGGCCCGCGAGCTGGCGCCGCTCAACTGGGACGTCGCGTACCACTTGGGCCTTGCCTATTTCCTTGCGGGGCGCTTTGACGATGCGGCCGCGGAATATGTGCGTTGCCTGGAACTCGCGGATGATGAAGAGGCCCAGGCGGAGCAGAACGAGGACTTCCGCAGCTGCTCGCAGAACGGCGACGACGTGGAGTCGTTTGTGGCGATGACCGAATGGGCGGTTCGCGCGTTACGGCGTTCCGGGCAGCACGAGGAGGCGACGCTGTTGCTCAGCTGGGTTGACGCCGATCTTCCGATAGAGGAAAACGTCGCGTATTACCATGACCTTCTTTTCTACAAGGGAATCAAGTCGGCTGAAGAACTGCTGTCACCCGGTGACGATGCGCCGTACCGCCTCGAGACCGTCGGGTTTGGGGTAGCCAACTGGTTCCTGGTGGAAGGGGACACGACGCGCGCGGTCGAGATCCTGGAACAGCTCGTGGTAGACCCGTGGTGGCCAGGATTCGGGCGTATCGCCGCGGAGGCCGAACTGGCGCGACTAAAACAGTAGCGGGCTCGGCGCAACGCCGAGCCGAGGCATTGCGCCGACTATTGCCGCGAGGTCATCCCCGCACCCTCGACCCTTACTCAGACCGTCGGTAGATTGACAGCATCGGCCTGGTGTCGAGGCCGTCACCCGTGGTTCAGTGTGCCCCATCTCTCTCGTTCGTGCGGGATCTACCGCGAGGGGACTGCATGAAGGTGCTCGAGTCGTGCTGACCAACCCCATGGAACGCCTCAGCGCGGCACTGGCTGATCGTTACACGATTGAGCGCGAGATCGGCTCCGGCGGCATGGCCACGGTCTATCTCGCGCATGACATCCGCCACAATCGGAAGGTCGCGGTCAAGGTCTTGCGGCCGGAGCTCTCCGCCGTCCTCGGCGGCAAGCGCTTTCTCAAAGAGATCGAAGTCACCGCCAACCTCCAGCACCCGCACATCGTCCCGCTGTTTGACTCGGGGGAAGCTGCCGGGTTCCTGTTCTATGTCATGCCTTATGTCGAAGGCGAGTCGCTGCGCGTGCGCCTCGCCCGGGATGGCAAGCTCTCGGTTTCGGACTCGGTGCGGATACTGCTCAACGTGGTGGACGCCATCGCGTACGCGCACAAACGTGGCGTCGTACATCGCGACATCAAACCGGACAACGTGATGGTATCCGGTCGCCACGCCACCGTGACGGACTTTGGGATCTCACGGGCGGTAAGCGAAGCCGCAGGCAAGGAAGGGCTGACCACGGTCGGAATGGCAGTCGGCACGCCGGCGTACATGGCGCCCGAGCAGGCGGCTGCCGATCCCAATGTCGACCATCGCGCAGATATCTACGCGCTGGGCGTGTTGGGATATGAGTTGCTCACGGGCGCGCCGCCGTTCATCGGTTCGCCGCAGCAGGTTCTCGCCGCGCACGTCCAGGGAACAATCGAGCCGCTTTCACACCGCCGCAGCGACGTTCCGCCGAAGCTGGAACAGGTCCTGGCCCGCGCACTCGCGAAGGAGCCGAGAGAGCGTTGGGAGACGAGTGACCAGATTGTGCAGCAGCTCGAGACCCTCGACACGCCGCTCAGGGGCACGCTCGCCGTGCCGGCCGTGCGCGGCACACCGCGTCGGATGCTGATTGGTGCAGTCGCCGCGATCATCTTGTTGTCCCTTCTCGGCATTGAGGTACTGCGACGCGGCGCGGACTCGCTGGCCGGTGTCTCTCCCACATCGATCGCGGTGTTTCCGTTTTCCGTACGCGGCGGAGAGGACGTTGAGTATTTGGGGGAAGGGATTGTCAATCTCCTCGCAACCGGCATGGACGGCGCCGGCCAACTCCGCAGTGTGGATCCCCGTGCCGTAATGGCCGTGGTTCCCCAAGATCGGGTTGCCTCGATTACGCCTGAGCAGGCGTCGGCCCTGGCGCGAGACTTGGGTGCCGGTCTCTACATCCGTGGTGACATCGTCCAGGCGGGCGACAATATCCGCATTGATGCGGCGCTGTATGACCAGGCTCGCGGGCCGGAGCCGGTCGGCCAGGGGACCGTCGATGGTGCGCCGTCAACGGTGATCGCAATGGTCGACCAAATAGCGACGCAGCTGTTGGGGTCTGGTGCGGCGGGACCAGGCTCGCGGGTGACCCAGGTTGCGGCCGTGACGACCAACTCGCTGCCCGCTCTCAAGGCCTACTTGGAAGGTGAACATGAATTTCGGGCCGGGCGCTTTAGCAGCGCGATTCGCGCCTTTCAATCGGCCGTCGCAGCCGACTCGCAGTTTGCCCTCGGCTTTTATCGCCTGAGCATCGCCGCGGAGTGGGGGCTTCGACCCGATATCGCGAACGTGGCTGCGGAGGGGGCCGTACGCCATGCTGATCGCTTATCGGATCACGACCGGCGGTTGCTCGAGGCACTCCTTGCCCACCGTCGTGGCGACGCCGATGAGGCTGAACGGTTGTTCCGGGCAGTCGTCGAGATCTGGCCGCAAGACGTGGAGGCGTGGATCCAACTTGGCGAAGTACAGTTTCACTACGGCCCCGTGGCGGGCCGACCGCTCGCGGCGTCTCGCGCCAGCTTTGAGCACGTCCTGGAATTGGAACCGGACAATGCTCTCGCCATCATTCATCTCCAGCGTATCGCGGCGAGCTCGGGGGACGCCCGCGCGGTGGATTCGCTTGGCCGGCGCAACCTCGAACTCAATCCGGACGGTGATCGAGCGCTCGAAGTACGCGCCTTCCTGGTCTTGCAGTCGGGCGACGAGTCACGGTTGCAGGAGTTTCTGGCAGAAATTGATCGCGCGCCGGAGACGGTTTTGCCGGAGGCAGTTTTTGGAGCATCGATTTGGACTCATGGCCTCGCGGCAGTGGAGCAGCTCTTTGCACGGGAGATTCTTCCCACACGCTCGCCGGAGATGCGTGCCCTCGGGCACGTCCACTTGGGATACCTCCGTGCCTCCCGGGGACGGTGGATCCAAGCCCTTCAAGAGTTCCATCAAGCCGAGCAGCTCAATCAGGCGATGGGTTTGGTTCATCGCGCGTTTCTCACCCTCCAA
>JBFHWR010000271.1:0-5462 GCA_041599395.1 Gemmatimonadales bacterium
CCGCCCGTGAGGAACAGCTTGTTCTTGAAATCGAACACGTTCTGGAAGAAGAACCCCGCCGTCACGAGTCGAAGGCGGTCTTCTTCCGCAAGGAAGGACGCCGCGTCGCCGACTTCGGGGATACCCGGTCCCGCGAACTCGTTGCCCCGCGCCGTGGTGCGAACCTGACGCGTCGTAATGCTCTGTCCGCCAAACGAAAACGTCGACCTCAGATCGCCGGACAGACGGAAATTGATGCTGCCGACGTAGTCGCTAGTCAGTGTCTGGTAGGTAATCTGCTCGTCCTGCAGACGCCCTGTTGGCAAGCGGACGAATCCAAAGGGCCGAAGGTTGCGGTTCTCCTGCTGCGCCAGATCGTATCCGATCGTATACCGGCTGGTAAACCAGGGCCACGGCGTGAAGTTCACCGTCAGCCCCGTGACCAGACGGTAGATATCGGTCGTGATCTCCTGATTCAGGAGCTGTTGTAGCAGCGCCGGGTCATTCGACTGGAAGTAATTCCGCTCCGCGCGATAAACATTGAGTGTCAGGCCGTGCGCGTTATTACCCTGAGCCGTGTTCTTGATCCGCGTATTTGAATACGCCGTGTTCCAGTCAATGCGGACGTTGTCGAACACGTCGAACGTAAAGTTCCCTCGTGTTGAGATTTTTTCTTCCGCGTCGTTAGGGAGGACACCCTCATAATCTTGGTACGACCCGGAAACGAAGTAGCTGAACCCACCGACCCCACCACCTACCGATCCCGAGTACTTTTGCCGGTGTCCGTTTCGCAGCCACGAGCAATTGGGGTTCGGCGGGATCTCCGAGCAGTCCCCGCTGCTGTTCTCCGGCTTCAGGTTGAGAAACTTGTTGTCGTCCGTCCCAAACGGCCTCACGTTTGCAAAGCCCTGATCGATTTGGAAATTCCAGCTTGGTGCGCCAATGCGACCTTTCTTTGTAAAGATCTGGATCACGCCGGCAGCGGCTTCCGTACCATATAACGTGCTGGCGGCGGAACCCTTGATGACTTCGACTCGTTCGATGTCGTCCGGGTTGATATCGTTCAACGGGCTTGCCTCCACGTTGGCACTGCGGCCGGTAAAGTCGCCCAGCGGACGATTGCGCCGGTATCCTTCGCTGCGGACCCGGATCCCATCGACGTAGATAAGCGGCTGGTTGCTCTGGCTCACGCTCACGGCGCCGCGGAGCCGGATCTGGGCTCCGCCTCCCGCCGCGGCGTTGGCCTGCATCACCTGCACGCCCGCAGCTCGACCTTGAAGCACCTGGTCCATACTCGCGGGCGGGTCGGCGATCTGCGAGAAGTTGATTTGCGAAATCGTGTTCCCGACCTGACGTTTCCGCGCCTCACCGGCCGTGCCAGTGACGACCACCTCGTCCAGCCGGAGCACACTCCGCGACAACGAGATCGCACGGGTGGTCATCGCATCCCCCCGCACGTTCAGCTGAAGTGATCCCAGCTTGAAACCAATCGCGGCCACCCGAAGCTGTTGGGAACCAGCTGGGACATTGAGCAATACGAACTGACCGTTTTGATCGGTCTCGGTGCCAATTGCCGTGCCTTCGACCGTCACTTGTGCACCGGGAATCGGCTGGCCGGTGCTGGTGGCCGTGACTCGGCCCTCCACCGTCCCGGACTGTGCAAGCGCCGGCGGCGCGAGCAAGGCCGAACAGAGAACGAGCAGAGCGATAGGGGCTGCGCTGCGCCTGAAAATCTTGATACGCAGCCGTCCGGTACACGCCGGCATCCACCAACTGTGATGTTTCATGGTCAACACCTCCTGGTGCGTGTTTGCAAGCCTGAGAGACACGAGTTCACCGTATCCAGGACACACGAGCACACGGGACCCGACTACGGCTTACGAATTTGCGAAGCACAGGCTTGGGCGTCGGACGGATCCGTTCCCTCCCCTCCGCTTCCACGTCGCGTGTAGATGCGTATAACCCCCCCACCCGCATCGGCATATTGAATTGTCGCCGTCGGGCCACGCAGTACCTCGACGCGCGTGATTTGGGCCGGATCCACGAACTCGAACAAGGGAAGCGAGTGCACACCACGGGGACCGGTCTCACTGAGGGGCGTCACCCGAATATTGTCGACAAATACGATGGGATCGTTCCCGTGCACGCTGTTGACGCCGCGGATTCGGATTCGTTTGGCGCCACCGGCAGCTCCGCCTCCCGATTGCAGCACATTGACCCCGGACAGCTTACCTTGCAGCAGATCTCCCAACGTTGTCGCCGTACTTGGCGTAACATTGGGACACTTCGGAACATTCTCGACCTGCGCCGCCAGACTGGTGAACCCGAAGGCACAGGCCAACCCGACGAGGAGTGCCGAGCGGAACGTGTTCCCCGCGGAATCACCTACCGGGCGAACTGACATAGAGCACTCTCTCACTGGCGGACAGCGGCCAGAGAATGAGGACGCGTAGTGGCTGAACGAGGGGAGAGATAGCTGCCCCGGTCGACGCGCCCTACGCGCGGCCGGCAAATCCGTAATTCTTTAAGTTCCCTTCATGAACGGCCTTGTCAAGCCCCGGTCGGTCCGCCGGACGCGGCTGCCAGCCGATACCGGCGTTCTACGACCACTCGCCTCGATCGAGTTGCAGCAGTGCATGCAGCAGAACATTGGCGCCGGCTATGACGTCCTCGGGCCTGGAGTACTCCCGCGGGGAGTGGCTGATTCCATCCACGCTCGGTACGAAAACCATTCCGATGGGAGCAAACAGCGCGATGCTCTGCGCGTCATGGCCGGCGCCGCTCGGCATGCGACGGGTGCGCAGACCAAGCGCCGCCGCCGCGCTCGCAATCAGATCACGGATACGCGGATCCGTTGGCGCCGACCGACTCACATAGAAGAGGTCGAACCCGAACGTCGTCCCCATCTCCCGTCCGATGGCGTTTCCGGCTGCCGACATGTCTCGAAAGAGCGCGTCGATCCGCGACATGGTGAGGTCGCGAACTTCCACGCTCATGCGAACACGGCCCGGAATCACATTGGGCGCGCCCGGACTGGCTTCGACCTGCCCCACCGTCGCGACGTGGGTCCCCGGCTGCTCCCTGGCGATCGTATGCACGGCTTCGATGAATCGAGCCGCTGCCAGCAATGCGTCATGGCGGCCGTCCATCGGTGTGGTGCCGGCGTGGTTGGCAAACCCATCAACAGTGACCGCCCAGCGCTTGATACCCACGATTCCCTCGACAACGCCAACGGGGATCCCTTCACGATCCAGGGTGCCGCCTTGCTCGACATGTAGCTCCAGGTACGCAGCGACATCGCCGGGCGCGCGCTGTACTTCAGCTATCTTGTCCGGATCACCGCCAAGCAGTGCGATTCCAGCACGAATGGTCTTCCCGCTCCGGGTCACGAGGTCGAGTTCCGGTTCCGTAACCTCGCCGCTCAGGAGCCGGCTGCCGGTCTTGCCTCCCTCCTCGTTCTGAAAGATCACAACTTCCAGAGGGTGACGCGTATTCGTCCCGCTGTCGGCCAACGTCTGCGCGACTTCGATCGCGGCCATCGACCCGACTTGGCCGTCGTAGTTTCCGCCTTGTGGAACGGAGTCGATGTGCGATCCCAACATCACGGGCGCCAGCCGCCGTTCGCTTCCGGCGCGACGGCCGATCACGTTGCCCGCCACGTCAACTGACACTTCGAGGTCCGCCCGGTGCATCAACTCCATGACAAACCGACGGCCGGCCAGGTCGGCATCGCTATAGGCGACTCGACTCAGTCCGCCATCGGGCTCCCTGCCGAATTGCGCGAGATCTCGTAGTGACTCCAACAGCCGAGGGCCGTTGACTCGGAGCGCTGAAACCTGACCGGCGAGCCGTACCGGATGACCCAGCGTCACGGCACCCAGGGTCGCTGCCACGCTCCGGTGAAATTCGCGTCGGTTCACGTCTCGCGTCGTCCCGGAGCGATTCAGCCTGCTGCTGAAAGCGAGCGAGGCGCCGGTGCCGGTGTGGCCCGCCGACCAATCCCCGCCTCCAGCAGCGCCGCTGCTTGGAACAGCCTCGCTTCGGCTCCTGGAGCGCTCGCGAGCATAACGCCCGGGACGAGACCGGTTGCCTGATCACGGTCCGTCCACGCGGGAACCGTGATCGCAGGAAGATTCATGTAGTTGCAGAACGTCGTCGGCGTGAGAGCGCCGTTGACGCCGGGGCGGAGGGTCTGCCGGTTCATGTGACCGTGGCGCGGCGCGAGAAGCCCCAACGTCGGCAGCAAGAGGATTCCATCATCGCCAAGCATCTCATAGTATTTCGCCCGAGCGCTTTGATACGACGCGATAATTGCCGCGACACGACTCGCGCGACGCGCTTTCACCAACGGCATGACCATCAGCACGCGGAACAGCCCGCTGTAGATAGTGGGCCGTCGGAACACTTGCCGAACCGCTTCCCTGAGCATGGAGAACTCTTCGCCGCCCGCCGTCCGCAGGAGGTCGTGCATCTCATCCTCGAGATCGTGTCCAAGGAGGCGTGGGAGATTGAGGAAATGCCGGGTGACGTCGTCGAACGCGCGTTCCTCGGGGACCAGGCCTGCCCGCTCCAGGGTAACCGTTCCGCGCTCCACCGCTCGCGCAATGCACTCATCGTGAATCTTCAGACGAAACGGGCGAGGAATGATCAAGCGAAGATTCGAAGGATCATGCGGACGCGGGAGCGTCGTATCAGCGATGACCTCATACAGCAGCCGCGCATCGCGCACACTGCGTGTAATCGGACCCACAGCGAGCCAGCTGTCGAGAAACCCTTCGAGAACGGGCCACGTGCCGAGTTTGGGAACCGCCTCCGACGCCGGTTTAAACCCGACAACGCCACAAAAACTCGCGGGTATCCGGATCGAACCCAGCAGATCGGAACCCACACCCATCGCCGATGAACCGGATGCAACCAAGGCCGCTTCCCCACCAGAAGAACCACCGCACGTGCGCGCGGGATTCAGGGGGTTGCGGGTTCTGCCGTAGAGCGGATTCTCCGTTTCGCCCGCTAACGCGAGTTCCGGCACGTTACTTCGGGCGACAATGACTCCGCCGGCATCCCGCAGCCGTCGGACCACGGCGGAATCGTCGCCGCACGGAATCGGGATCATTCGACGGGAGCCGGCCGTGATCGTTTCTCCCTGAACGCCGATGGTTTCCTTGACGGAAATCGGGAGGCCAGAGAGCACGCCGGGACGAGGAGCGTGCGCCTCGTCGAGGGCGCGCGCTTCAAACACCTTGACCGCAGCGTTCAGCCGCCCGTGTTCAGCGTTCAGCCGGCTCAGGTGCTCGCGGACAATCGCCTCCGCCGGGCGTCTCCCGTCTGCGATCTCACCGAGCAATGCGGTGGCGTCCGGCATGTCGGTGGGGCGGTGCAATCGCTTGTGCATGCTGTAATGTGGCCCGGCCTTCTCGCATCCAGCAACGATGTCACGCGGGTACCCATGCGGAACGATCTCCGACCCGGATCGGAACACCGGC
>JBFHWR010000272.1:0-5461 GCA_041599395.1 Gemmatimonadales bacterium
CAACGTTATCGGTACGCAGCAACGCGGAGCGTTACGTTAACCGGGCGCGCCGACCCATGGCAAGCGAGACGCCCGAGGGCCTGGACGAACCGCCCCGCGATCCAGAGATTCTCCGCTCCGAGGATTGAGCGATCACGAGAGGATTCACAGCGTGTCCGACGAAAAACAATACCCATGGTGGCAGACCGGTGTCATCTATCAGATCTACCCGAGGAGTTTCCGGGATACGACCGGTGACGGCGTCGGCGACCTGCAGGGGATCGTCGAAAGGATCGACTACCTGAGCACGACGCTCGGGGTGAACGCCATCTGGGTGAGTCCGTTCTACCCGTCGCCCATGGCGGACTTTGGGTACGACGTGTCGGATTACTGCGACGTGCATCCGATGTTCGGCGACCTCACGACGTTTGATCGCCTCGTATCACGTGCGCACGAAGCCGGGGTCAAGCTGATCATCGACTTCGTGGCCAACCACTCCTCCAATCAGCATCCCTGGTTCATCGAGTCACGACGCTCACGCGACAACCCGCGGCGTGACTGGTACGTGTGGCGCGACCCAAAGCCGAGTGGCGCGCCGCCCAACAATTGGCTCGGGGTCTTCGGTGGATCAGCCTGGGAGCTAGACGAGCGGACCGGTCAGTATTACCTGCACTCGTTTCTCAAGGAGCAGCCGGATCTCAACTGGCGCAACCCGGACGTCAAGGCGGCAATGTTCGACATCCTGCGGTTCTGGCTCGCGCGTGGCGTAGACGGGTTTCGCATCGATGCCGCGCACTTCATCATGAAGGATCCCGCCGAGCGGGATAATCCGCTGAACGTCGATCGTGCTGTACGCGGCCACAAATCGATGGGAGCGTATGACTCGCAGCTCCATCTCCACGACAAGGGTCATGCCGACATTCATCAAGTGTTCCGCGAATTGCGCGGAGTCCTGGACCGGTATGCGCCTCCACGGATGGCGTTGGGGGAAATCCACATCTTCGACTGGCGCGAATGGGGCTCGTACTACGGGGACCATCTCGACGAACTGCATTTCCCGTGCAATTTCGGACTGCTCAAGGCCCCATGGACCGCGGCAGGAATTCGCGAGAGCGTCGATCGCCTCGAAGCGGCGATCCCCGATGGTGCGTGGCCCAACTATGTCCTCGGGAATCATGACGAACAGCGCCTCGCGACGCGGCTGGGAGAGCACGGGAGTCGCCAAGCAGCCGTTCTCCTGCTGACGTTGAGGGGAACGCCTACCCTGTACTACGGTGACGAGCTTGGCATGCGCGAGTCCGACATCCCATCGGATAAGCAACAAGATCCGTGGGGTCTGAACGTCCCGGGGCTCGGTCGAGACGGGTGTCGCACGCCGATGCCGTGGTCGGCAGGCCCCGGTGCCGGGTTTACGTCGGCGAACGAACCGTGGCTCCCCGTCGGAACGGATTACTCCACTCGCAATGTCGCGTCGCAGCTTCGGGATCCCGATTCCCACTTGAACCTGTACCGCCGCTTATTGTCACTCCGGAGCGGGGCGGCGGCGCTCACCATTGGGTCGTATCGCGCGCTAGACCCCGTCCCACCGGACTGCTACGCGTACGAGCGATCGCATGGCTCCGAGCGCGCATTGGTTGCCATCAATTTCTCGGCCGAGTCCCAATCGATTGACGCCTCGGGGTTTTCCGGCCGAATTGCCGTATCGACCGAACGGCAAAACGAAGGCAATCACGTCAGCGGGACAGTCCAGCTGCTGCCACACGAGGCCATCGTCGCGGTCTGATCTGGCGCCTCGCTGCGGCCACGCTCACGGCCACGCACGGTTATACTTCCCGATACAACCGACGGAACACCGGGATCCACCGCTCGACGGAAGCCGCAACCTGGCGGTGACGGCGCCGTAGGCGGCGTGAGAGACCCCGAGGAGGCATATCCGACATGAAGCGCTACCTGGTGGTGAGCGACTTCGATCAGACGTTGAGCTTTGACGATTCCGGCATCGTGTTGAGTGAGATGCTCGGCATCCCGGGTTTTCCGGAGCGTGTAACGGAACTGTCACACCTCAATCTCGTCCAACAGGGGGCCGAACTGGCGTACCTCTTGCGACACGACGCGGACTTTCGGTCCGTGCGCAAGGAACTGCTGGCGGAAGTCGGCCGCAGTATCCAGCTCAAGCGAAACGTCGGCCTGTTGACCGAACTCCTCAAGCATGGTGTCGACGGCTATCGCTTTGACTTTTACGTCGTTTCGGCGGCGCCTGAAGAGGTGATTCACGCTGCGCTCGAGGGCATCGTTCCTCGGGATCATATCTTTGGAACGCGCTTCGGCTACGACCCGGATTCAGGCGAGATCAGTTCGATCCAGCGCGTGACCGCGGGCTACGGCAAGGTGACGGCTGTCGAGGACTTGCGGTTCCGGCTTGCCGTTCCCCGTAACCAGGTCGTGTACGTGGGCGACGGTAGCTCGGATATCCACGTCATGCTCCATGTGAATCGCTGCGAGGGGTTTACCATCGCCGCCTCGGAAGCCCGCGACATCGCACAGATTGCCAAGCGTACTGTGGTGAGCGACGATGCGTTGAGTGTGCTTGTGCCAATCCTCGAAGAGGTGGTCGGATACGGTCCGCTGGAGATCCGCGCGCTGCTCGAGCGGCACGGGTTCGTGATCCAGGAGTGGGACAAGGTCCGCACCGATTGGGTGACGATTCAGGACAGCGCGGGCGTCGGGAAAGGCCGAGTGGATTGAGCGTTCTGCGGCTCAACGACGTTGCTTGACCCTCGGGCCCGCCTGAGCGAGCGGGCTCGTCAGGTTGCCGCAGAGAATACAACCACTCCTTACCACCACGCGATCACGAACATGGCGATGAGCACGAGCATCGCCGCGGATTGGTAGCGATAGTTCTTGTACCACGGCAGCGCAGCGAGCGCCGGAGCTTCTGCTGCGAGCAGAGCCGGCGACCAGGTCAACGTCCTCACGACTTCCTCGTCGGGCCGGTCCGTGGCCAGGCTCACAGCCACCATGGCGCCGAGCGAGATCACGAGCAAGATCGGCGCGAGATAGAGAAAGTGAATGACCGGCGTGCCCGACGCGGCCATCTGAGCCTGCTCCGGCGTCAGCGCCTGCGTCTGCACAATGATCATCTGGGAAAGCGCCAGCCCGAAGATGATCGCCGCCGACAGATGGCCCACCACGAGCGCGGCCACCGCGCCGTGCCCGTTTGCACGCTTCCAAAACACGCCCGCAAAGAAGCACGCGACAATCGGTGGCGCGAGATACGCCAGCATTTGTTGCAGATAGGTCCAGATGTTGGGGAACTTGATGATCTGCGGAGCCCAGAGAATGGCAAACGTCATGAAGACGAAGGTCACGATCCGACCCGCAATCACCAGCGTATGATTTGGCGTGTGCGGCTTGAGCTTCTTGATGAAATCCATGGTGACGAGGGTGGAGGCGGAATTCAGGGTCGAGTCCACGCTGGACATGATGGCGGCGACGAGCGCGGTAATGATCAGGCCCCGGATCCCGACAGGCAGGAGATCGAACATCAGCGTCGGAAAGATCAAGTCCGAGTTCTCCGCAAGCGCCGGATACTCCGAAGCCGGATACAACAGCCGCCCGAAGATCCCGGGCAACACCATGATGAAGATGATCGGGAGCTTGAGGAGCCCGGCAAACAGCGCACCGCTCCTGCCATGGTTCAGGTCCTTGGCGGCGAGCGCGCGTTGAACCATGAACTGGTTGGTGCCCCAGAAATAGAAACCGAGGAGAAACACGCCGGTGAGCAACCCGGGCCACGGCAACACCGGGTCTGATGCCGGGCGAACGATGGACAGGTCTTCCGGCGGGACGACCGCCACCACATCGGCCCAAGAGCCGCCGATCGCGTTGAACGAGAGCACAGCGACCAGCAGCGCGCCGATGAGGAGCAGCACGGCCTGCACGGCGTCCGTGTAGACGACCGCCTTCAGCCCCCCGGCGACGGTATAGACTCCCGCGAGGAAGCCCAGAACGACCACCGACTGCCAGAGCGGAATCTGGGGATAGATGATTTGAACGACCAAGGCGCCGGCGTAGAGGGCGGCGGCCGTATCGATCGTAATGTTCATCATCACGAGCAGTGCCGAGAAGTAGTAGCGCGACCGCTGGTCAAACCGCCGCTCCAGGAACTCCGGCATCGTGTACACGCGGGTCTTGAGATAGAACGGCAGGAAAAACACCAGAAACACGATGAGCACGAGCGCCGCCATCCACTCGTAGTTGTACACCGAGATTCCCGAACTGAACGCGGAAGACGACAACCCCACGAGCGTGCTGGACGAGACGTTGGACGCGAAGAGCGAGAACCCGATGAGCCACCACGTCAGGGAACGGCCGGCGAGGAAGTAGTCATCGGTGGTCTCAGTCCGCCTCGCGAAGTAGAAACCGAGCGCGACGATGAACACGACGTAGAGCAGCACCATCACCAGATCGGGGGCCGCGAGCTCAAACTGGGGCATTGATGACCTCAGGGATTCGATTCGACCAAGGGATTGCGGCAGCGAAAGTGGCGCTCAGACGCCAAGATGACAAGAAACAACGTCCCCTGCCCGTCAAGGGGGTGCGCGTCCCGCCGGAACGGGGGTGGGGCTTGACTGGCTCGACGGCGGCTCTACCCTTCCTTGGCGGTCGATCCCGGGCGCTCCGGGCACAGAGCCAAGGGATGCCCGTCCGCGGCGTCCCAAATGAATAGGACGTGATATCTTACATTCACAATTCACCATCGGGTTGCTGATCCGACCCGAAATCGTACGGCCTCGATGACACAACAGGATGAACTTTCGGCGCTCCCCGAGCGTCTGCAGGACCTTCCCAAGCTGGCCGGTAATCTCTGGTGGAGCTGGAGCCGTGAGGGTCGGGCGCTGTTCCGCGAAATCGATCCCCTGATCTGGCGTCAGACTCGCCACAACGCGATCGATGTTCTCCGCCGCGCCGACCCGCTTCGCATCCAGGAATGCGCCTCGAACCCATCGTTTCTCGCGCGCTACGACCGCGCGCTCGCCGAGATGGCTCGCGCGCTGGACCACAGCCCCACCTGGTTTCACCAACACTATGGCAACCTGTCCGACCGGAGGATCGCATACTTTTGTGCAGAGTTCGGTCTCCACAACTCGGTGCCCATATACTCTGGCGGATTGGGCGTCCTTGCGGGGGACCACTGCAAGGCGGCATCGGACCTTGGCGTCCACCTGGTGTCCGTGGGCTTGATGTACACACGAGGGTATTTCGACCAGCGTGTGGGACCGGACGGCTGGCAGAGTGATGTGGACGAGGTGCTCGACCCGGCGACGACAGCGCTCACCCGGGTCCGAGACGCTTCAGGCCAGCCTCTCTCGGTTTCCGTTCGTCTCTGTGAACGCGACCTTCGGGTGTCCGCCTGGCGTCTCTCGGCGGGCTCGGTGCCGATCTACCTGCTCGATACCGACCTCGAGCAGAATCGCAAGGA
>JBFHWR010000273.1:0-5459 GCA_041599395.1 Gemmatimonadales bacterium
ACTCCTAACTCCTAACTCCTAGCTCCTAAGACACCATCTCACGACGTCGGCCTAGGGATTCTCTCCGACGAATTGCTGTGCCGCCACACGCGCAAGACCGTACCCCCTTCTACGTCGAATACGATTTCCTCGCCGAGGGTGTCGTCTGAGCGGATGCGCCGGAACGTATGCCCGTCCACGTGCTTGAGCCGGATCAGGCGTCGAAGCGGGTCGTCGGTGGGAAAGGATACGAGGGCGAGCGAGCCCTTCCACGGGATCGCGTGGGTCTCGCCACCCCAAGGATAGTCGTCGTAGGCGCCGACGTATTTCTCGAATTCACGTGCCAGCGGTTTTACTTCGGCGGCGCTGTCCTTCATTGCCTTCAAGGCCGGGGCCACGATCTCGTACGCCCGCCGCGTGAACAGTCCGGCGCTGACCATCGCGTTGGTCATGGCCACCGCGCCGACCTTGTCATCGGTCTGTAGTTGGAAATCCGAGCGGTACCCGGGACAGCTCCCACCGTGCCGGACGAACGTCTTGTCGTTGCGACGGACGATGGAGAACCCAAGCCCCCGGGTGGTTTCCCAATCGGGGTCTATATAGTGTACGCGGTGCATCTCTCGGAGGGTGTTCGCATCGAGGATCTCGTGACCGCCCCGTTCGAGCAGCCGGAACTGCCACGACGCGAACTTGGCCAGGTCCTCCACTGTCGACGCGAACCCCATCGCCGGCCCGATCCCTCGGCCTTCGAACGGTTCGACTCGCAACCGCCCTCCGTCCCGCCGAGTTGCTGAGTATCCGGTTGCCAGCACCTCCGAACCCTGTACCTCGCCGATTTCGTGCGTGGTGGATGACATGCCGAGCGGCTCGAGAATGTGCGTCGCGACGTAGTCACCAAAGGGCGTCCCGGACGTAGCAGTGACGATCTCGCCGACTAGCGTGAGGCCAAGATTCGAATATTGATAGTATCGCCACGCCGGATAGAGCGTTGCTTGGCTTGCGATACGGGAGACGACCTGATCGTGGCTTGGGAAGTCGAATGGCGCCGACCAGTACGGGTAGTCTGACTCACGGGGCAAGCCGGCCGAGTGGGTTAGGATGCCTTCCACGGTCACGTCGGGACCACCGGGGCGCTGGTTCTGGAGTGTGAACCACGGCAACAGCGATGCGACACGATCATCCAGCCGGAACCTGCCGTCGTCCCGCAGCCGCATGGCCGCCACGCTGGTAAACAGCTTGGAAATGGAACAAATGCTGTACATCGTGGCAGGTGTTGCCGGCCGTTTGCTCTCGAGGTCCGCGTATCCGAATCCGCGGCTCCACACCAGCTCCTGATCATGGATGACGGCTGCCGAAATCCCAGGGATCTGCCGATAGGCCCGCTCCGCTGCAATCCACGTTTCCAGCAGGTGCAGTGCCTCGGCAACGCGGGGGTGGTCACTCGTGCTTTGTCCCAGCACGGCACTGGAACTCGTCACACTGAACCAGCAAGAGAGGAGCGTGGCGCGCAGTATGAGTCGCATTGCATGCCTCCAGAGAGCCGATTGAACGCAGAGTCGTCGCGCCCGGCGACGGATCAGCCTGAAGCTCGCTTGACGTTGAGGGCGGTGCAAGACGCGGCAGATCCACAGGAAGCGCCGTTTCTTCTGACGTGATGTAACGACCGATGTCGCGATGTGACGATCGTCTCGAAGCTCGATGTCAGCTCTTTCGCAGCCTGCCTCTGGCGGTCACCTGCCCACGCACTCACACTTAGTCACTCGCGATGAGTCTACTGCACCCCGAATCCGGATTCTAGGGTTTGTCGGATCACTCAGACGCCCGGAGCGTCGCCGATCACGTTCAATTCGGGAGGCATGTGGTCTCGTCACCTCCGCAAGGATTGGAGGGTCGGTGTCGTCACCAATCACTTAGCTCGTCCTCTACGAGGAGGTAGCTCATGAAGGGGTTCGATGGAACGATTCCTCATGTCCGAATGCTCCTTCCTGTCGCGCTGATTGCGGCAGCAGGAATGGTGGCACCTGCGTTCGGGCAGGGCCAGCAGGCGGCCATACCGGGGGCGGTGGATACCGTTTTGGCCCAAGGCGCCGATCAAGTCGCATCGGCGCTGGCCTCTGCGTTTGCAGAGCAGCAAATGGTGCAACCCGGCACGGAAGATGAACTCGCGGCTGCAGTCCGGAACGTGTTGAGCCGATCGGCGAGTGCGGGAGTCCGTAGTGTCTCGACCCCGCTGGATTCGACTGGGTTGGCGAATTGGGTGCTCCCAGTTGCGAGGCGGTACATCCGAGCGGTGGGCGGCCGATACGTGATGGATGCGATCATTTCCGAAGTGGACGCCGCGCAGACGCGTCTCCGAATCGTCCCGCTGTTCATCGCCGAGGTACCAGAGTCGGATGGTCCGTTGGGGGGTCGCCCTCTTCCGTCCGCCGGTGTGATCGAGCGCCAGGTCCTGGGCGCCGTCACAGCGCAGCTCGGCAGATAGGAGGTCGCCCATGAATACGCAACAGAAGAGGCTCGCCGTCTTCATGGCGGTCGTGGCCGGATTGGGATGCCCGGGAGGCATGGGGGGAGGCCCCAACATGGGTATCGTCGTGAACGATCCGACCTTGGACACGGGAAACAATACGACCCAAAGCGAAACGTCCGTGGCGCGCTCAGACAGCGTTATCGTGGTCGGGTACAACGATTCCGGCGATTTTGCAACCGCAAACAGCTTTTCCGGGTTTTCGTACTCTCAGGATGGTGGCGGTTCGTTTGTCGATGCGGGCGTCCTCGCACCAACGCCGGGCGGAACAGCGAGCGGCGATCCCTCCCTGGCCGTAGACAGCGCCGGTCGCTTCTTTTACGCCACGCTTGCAACTGATGCGACCGGCGCATCGTTCATCGGCGTGGCGCGATCAACTTCCACGAGTCCCACTGTGACGTTTGGCACCCCGGTCTTGATCCCCGGTCTCGATCCGCTGGGATTCCAAGACAAGGAGTTGATCGCCATCGATACGACCGGAAGCAGCTTCAATGGCAACGTCTACGTTGTGTGGACGGAGTTTCCGGATGCCGGGGGCGCCCGGATCCTATTCTCGCGATCCACCAATGGTGGGGTGGCGTATTCCGGTGCTGTCCAGATCTCCGCAGCGAATACCGGCGTTTCCGGAGCCATGCCATTTGTAGGGCCGAACGGCGTACTCTACGTGGCGTGGGAAGACCGGGCCGGCGGTCGGATCCGATTCCGTTCATCGGCCAACGGGGGAGTCACCTGGGGCACGGTGGTGACGGCGGCGAATCTCACGCGGCTGAGAAACGCGGCTGCGTCGGCGAACTGTGGTCGGCCGGCGCTAAACGGCAATATTCGCGTCAATGAGTTTCCGTCGATCGCCGTGGACCTGAGCAACGGGACCGGCCGGGGCAACATCTACATCGCCTATGCCAGCGATCCCGACGGAAACACCAATGCCGGGGATGCCGCCGACGTCTTTGTCGTGCGATCGACCAACGGCGGCGCTACGTGGAGCACGCCGATGTCGGTGCACGGAACCGCGGCGATGAACCCCGACACGACCCAGCGCGACAACTTCATGCCGAGTACGGCCGTGGATGGGAGCGGAAACGTCAGCGTCACGTTCTATGATCGGCGCGGCGATCCAAACAATATGTCGATTGCTCTCTTCCGCGCCGTCTCGACGGACGCCGGGGTAAACTGGAGTAACCAGCAGGTCGCCAACGCGTTCGGCATCCCGCGGCTACGGCCCAACTTCGACCCGGCCGTGCGGGATTGTTACATGGGAGATTACAACGGTTCATCCGGCGAGCTGACAGGCATCGACATGAGCTGGGGCGACAACCGCAATACGATTGTGACCCCGGGATTCGCAGGGGGTCGGCCGGACCCCGACGCAGTGTACTTGAAACGATCGATTCCGTAATCGGCGGTAACTCTGGCTCGGGTGGAGGGTAAGAGCAGGTGAGACAGGGCGGGACCGGCCGTCCGGCGGGCCGGTCCCACCGACTGGTGAGCCAGTGGAAGGACAATCGCATGAAGACGTTATCTTACTGGATGCAGAGCGCCATGCGTGGCGGCGCCGTATTATGTGCGACCGTGCTCGCTGTCCCGTCACTGGGTTCGGCTTGCAGCCCACCTGGCCCGTCGAATGCCGTGAGAGCTGATAACCCTCAGGACCAGCAGGCAACCTTCGATCGGGACGCTGAAGCCGTCTTGAGTGCGGTCACGTCGGTATTGGTTGAGCGCGATGAGATGACGGATTCAGTGGCGTCTGATTGGGTTGCCCAGTACAGCGAGGCGCTCAGGCAGCGCGAAACGGTGCGCGTGACGAGTGAGTCGGTGAACGTTTCCGCCGCCAGGCTTCGCGATCTCATTAGGGACGATCAGGCCCGGTTCGTGAGCGACAGCGGGGGCCGGTACTATGTCACCATTTCGATCACGCCTGATTCACGGACCCGCACGACCGTCGAGGTGGTTGCGACTGTAATCGGGACGACACCTGGTCCGGGACCGCTCGGCGGCCGCCCGCTCGCCTCGAACGGCAGCCTCGAGCGTGCGATCTTGAACGCGCTACGAGCGTCCATCGGCTAGCGCCAGTTAAGTTCGTACGCGGGCCAGCATGTTGACAGGTCCACGTCACCCCCGCATATCAGCATTTCGGAACTCGGTATCGGTCTCGAGGGAGGATGCTGACATGACAGGCAAGGACCTCTTGGCGCTGACGGGCGCCCTACCGGTTCTCGACGCGCGCGGGAAGGGGAGGGGCACGGTGGTGTTCCTGACGGTGGTTTTCCTGCCACTGGTCTCGGCCGCATGTGGACAGCCGACACTTGACCATTTTGCAGTCTACCGAGTAGATGCGGTGGAAACGAACTTCCAGGTGCGTTTGACGGATCAGTTTGACCTCGATTCAAAGGAAGCGCGTCTCGACAGTCTGACCCATTTCGCAAACCCCACGCGGAAGATCCATGGCGCGACACAAGTCGGCGTCAGTGATGCGGACGGTCACCTGCACTGGTATTCGCTGTCGCAGCCGCTGGTTGAGCCTCGCCGTACTGTGCGATTTCTGAACCAGTTTGGCCAACACAGTGTCGACACCGGTCAACCGAGGTTCCTGCTCGTGCCGGCGCAGAAGACGAGCCATCAGGGAAGCGAATTCCCGGATGCACTAGGGCACTATAAATGTTACGAGGTGATCCAAGTCAACGTCGTCCCGGCCATGCCGGCCGTGATGTTGGGTGACCAGTTTGGTTCCACACAGAACGTGCAGGTGGGCGGGCCGCGCTTGTTCTGTTTGCCTGTCGCCAAGGTTTGGGAAGGACAGGAGAGCCCCATCTTGAACGCCGACGATCATCTTGCGGTCTACGACATTCCCTTCCAGACGCAGGAGGAGGGCGTGACGACGCGAGATCAGTTCGGCGAGCGTGAGCTTCGGGTGATTCAGAGCGCCCTACTGGCGATCCCGACAGACAAGCAGGCTGTG
>JBFHWR010000274.1:0-5451 GCA_041599395.1 Gemmatimonadales bacterium
CCTCTCGGTTAAGGTGTTGCTCGCTACTTCAGTCTTAACCCAAAAGGGGGAACCTGGCGACACCCTCTCACCCCCGGGTGTCGCTCACATCAACTCAATTGTCAAATGAAGTCGTAACTAGTGCATCTCAGGACGCTGTACTTGGCCGAGCCCGCCATCTCATGGCGGGACCCCTGATGATTAGCGAGTAGCGAGTAGCGATCGGTGATTGGCGATTTACCTGAGGCTACCCGACTCGCGCCGCCGAACACCCCTAGCCCCTCACTCCTAACTCCTAAACACCTACCACCTACCACCTACCACCTACCACCTAACACCTGCCCTTCCCCGGCCATACTTTCTCCGGATGATCCCCCCAGACGCCCTGCTCAGCGTCAACGACTTGTGTCTCCGGTTCGGCGGCGTCACCGCGCTCTCCGATGTGAGCTTCACGGTGCGACGGGGGGAGATCCTCGCGCTCATCGGCCCCAACGGCGCCGGCAAGACGAGCCTGGTGAATGCCGCAAGCGGGTTGTATCGCCCCACCTCCGGCGGCATCCTCCTCCACGGCAGCGACGGGCGCGACCACAAGCTGCATCGCCTGCGACCGAGCCAGATTGCCCGACTGGGGGTCGCACGGATGTTCCAAAACATCGAGCTGTTCCGCCACATGACCGTGCTCCAGAACATGATGCTGGGCCGGCACATCCACATGCGCGGCAACGTACTCACGTGCGGGATCTACTGGTGGAAGCAGGCGGCGGAAGAGGAAACGCACCGTCACCGAGTCGAGGAGATCATCGATTTCTTGAACCTCGAGCCCGTCCGGCACCAACGCGTGCAGAATCTGCCGTATGGAACGCAAAAACTGGTCGAACTGGGCCGCGCGCTGGCACTCGAACCCCAGTTACTCGTGCTCGACGAGCCGATGGCGGGCATGAACGTGGAAGAAAAAGAACAGATGGCGCGGTTCATCCTTGACGTGCACGAGGAGTGGGGTGTCACCCAGCTCGTGATCGACCACGACATGGACGTGGTGATGGATATCGCGAACCGCGTCGTCGTGCTGGATTTCGGACGCAAGATCGCCGAGGGGACGCCGGACGCGGTGCGCAGCAATCCTGAGGTCATCCAGGCCTACCTGGGCGACGAGAGCCTGATGGCACGCGCATAATGCCCCGACCAGACGCCGACACACTTCCAAAGCTGCTGCTGCACAACGCGCGGCACTTCCCCAATAAGGTCGCGCTCAGGGAGAAAGAGTTCGGCATCTGGCGGATGACGACCTGGGCGGAATACCTGAACAGAGTTCGAAACTTCTCGCTCGGTCTCGAGGCCCTAGGTCTCAAACAGGGAGACCGCGTTGCCATCGTAGGCGACAACCGTCCCGAGTGGGTCATCGCGGAACTTGCGGCGCAGGCTACCGGTGCTTGGTCGTTGGGTATGTACCAGGACTCCGTGCGCGAAGAAGTGCAATACGTGCTGGAGCGCTCGGGCGCGCGCATCGTGGTGGCGGAGGATCAGGAGCAGGTCGACAAGATCCTCGACATCCAGGACTCGCTCCCTGCACTGGAACACATCGTGTACGACGACCCACGCGGGCTCGCGCACTATGACGCGGCGCGTCTCGTTCCGTTTGCCGAGGTCGAGGCGGCAGGCGCGCAACACGGAGAGCGCAGCGCGTTCGAAGAGCGGGTAGATGCCGCCGCGGCTCGGGACGTTGCGATGCTGTGCACCACGTCAGGTACCACGAGCCAGCCCAAGCTCGCAATGCTCACACACCACAATCTGCTGAGCATGGCCAACCAGCTCATCCGTGTCGATCGAATGGAGCCCGATGATGACTTCGTGTCGATGTTGCCGCTCGCGTGGATCGGCGAGCAGATGGTGAGCATCTCGTGCGCGCTCACAGTGGGGTTTGCGGTCAACTTCCCCGAGGATGCGAGCACGGTGGCACGCGACCTTCGTGAGATCGGCCCCCAGATGATGTTCGCGCCGCCGCGGATCTGGGAAAACATGGTGTCGGACGTGCAGGTGAAGATCGACGACGCGCCTCGTCTCAAACGCCGCGCTTTCGAATGGGCCATGTCGGTCGGTGAAACGGCCGCGGATGCGCGGTTCGAGAAACGTGCTGCCGCCGGCGCATGGAAACTGCGAGCGGCCGAGTGGGTCGCGATGCTCCCTATCAAGGATCGCCTGGGCTTGAGACGCCTGCGAAACGCGTACACGGGTGGCGCCGCCCTCGGGCCGGACGTGTTCCGGTTCTACCACGCACTCGGTGTGAATCTGAAGCAGATCTACGGGCAGACGGAGGTGTCCGGCATCTCCGTGCTGCATCGGAGCGAGGACATCAAGTTCCAGACGGTGGGGAAACCGCTTCCAAACACCGAGGTGACGATCGCCGAAGACGGCGAGATTCTGACCAGGAGTCCTGCCGTGTTCGCCGGTTATTACGAGGATGAACGGGCAACCGAGAGCACGTTGCGGGATGGGTGGCTCCACTCGGGCGACGCCGGGTATCTGGACTCCGACGGGCATCTGGTGGTGATCGATCGAGCCAAGGACGTCATGCAGTTGGAGGACGGCAGCTCGTTCAGCCCACAGTTCATCGAGAACAAGCTCAAGTTCAGTCCCTACATCCGCGAGGCCGTCGTGTTCGGCGGCGACCGGCCGTTTGTCACCGCAATCGTAGCGATCGATTACGCTAATGCGGGCAAGTGGGCCGAAAGAAACAACATCGCGTATACCACGTTCACCGATCTCGCGCAGAAGGAACCGATTTATCGGTTGGTGCGGGCTCATGTGGAGCGGAGCAATGCCGATCTGCCGGCGCCCGCACGCATCAAACGGTTCCTCCTGCTCCACAAGGAACTCGACGCCGACGATGCGGAGCTCACCCGCACCCGCAAGGTACGGCGGGGATATGTCGCGTCGCGCTACGACAGGCTGATCGACGCGCTGTACGGTGACGCAAAAACCGTGGCAGTCGAAACCACGATCGGCCTGCAGGATGGACGCGAGACGAGCATGCGGACCGATCTTCGGATCGAGGACCTGGATTGAGCATGGAGATCTTCTTACAGCTCACGATCAGCGGCCTCTCGAACGGGATGGTGTATGCGCTCGCCGCCGTGGGCTTCGTCATCATCTACAAGTCGAGCGACGTGTTGAACTTTGCGCAGGGCGAGCTGCTCCTCATCGGCTCCTACGTGACGTTCTTCTTTATTGCGCAAGTGGGAGTGCCGTGGGGCTTCGGCCTCGTGTTCACGATCGTGGTGGCTGCGCTGGTGGGACTCGCGGTGGAGCGGTTGGTGTTGCGGCCGCTGATCGGTGAACCGGTGATCTCCATGATCATGGTGACCATTGGATTGTCGAGTGTGTTGAGGGCGCTCGTCAACGCGATCTGGGGACCCAGGCCGCGCTCGTTTCCGTCGTTCATTCCAAGCAACGAGTTCAACATCGGATCCGCGGTGGTCGGGACCGACCGGCTGATCGTCATCGCGACCGCGGCGGTCGTGCTGGTTGCGCTCGGGTTGTTCTTCAGGTACACGCGTGAGGGGGTAGCCATGCGCGCCATCGCCGACGATCAGCCGGCCGCCTTGAGCATGGGTATCAGCATCAAGCGGAACCTCGCCGTTTCCTGGGCGATCGCCGCGGTGTGCGCCGCGCTCGGCGGGATTGCGCTCGGCAATATCGTGGGGCTGAGCCAGGACATCGGACGCATCGGGCTCAGAGTGTTTCCGGTGGTGATCCTTGGTGGACTCGACTCCGTCGCGGGTGTGGTGGTGGGCGGCGCGGTCATCGGGTTGCTGGAGGCCTATACCGGAGGATACGTCGGGCACGGCTTGAACCTGATCGTCCCGTTCATCGCGTTGATTCTCGTGCTGATGATCCGGCCGTACGGTTTGTTCGGCAAGGAACGGATCGAGCGCGTATGAGCTTGGAGTGCGGCGTCTTCCACACCGAGTATCGGTCGGAGATGGGGCTCCGGCCCAACCCGCTGCAACGGGTTCGGCTGGCGGCGTTCATCGCGTTCGTGCTCGTGTTCCCGTTTTTCGCGTCGCCGTATTGGCTGAGCCTGGGGAACCAGATCGCGATTGCGACGGTGGGCGCAATCGGATTGAACATCCTCGTGGGCTACACCGGGCAGATTTCCCTGGGACAGGGCGCGTTCATGGCGGTGGGCGCGTATGGCAGCGGCATCTTGACAGCGCGGCTGGGCCTGCCGTTTTGGATGAGCGTCCCGATCGCGTGCGTCATGACTGCCGCCGTGGGTGTCTTCTTCGGGCTGCCGTCGCTCAGGCTCAAGGGTCTCTATCTCGCCATTGCGACGCTTGCTGCGCAGGAGATTGTGGAGTGGATCGTCACACACTGGACGGCGTTGACCGGCGGCACCGAAGCCCTGGTGCTACCCTCGCCCACACTGTTTGGTGAGCGGCTCAACACGGATTTTCGATTTTACTGGATTGCCGGCTTGGCCGCGGCGTTCACCGCGCTGTTTGCGGCAAACCTGTTCCGCTCCCGCGTAGGTCGCGCGTTTGTTGCCATACGCGATCAGGATATTGCCGCCGGTGTCACGGGCGTGAATGTCTTTGGCTACAAGCTGTTGGCGTTTGCCACGTCGTCGTTCTTCGTGGGATTGGCGGGTGCCTTGATTGCCCACTACCGGACGATCGTGACGTGGGAACGGTTTACGCTCGACACGTCCATACTCTACTTGGCGATGATCATCATCGGGGGACTCGGCTCGATCAGCGGGTCGTTCTTCGGCGCGGTGTTTATCGTGCTCCTGCCGGCAGGCATCTCGGCCTTGGGCATGAGCCTCCAGGGAACGGCTCCCAACATCGCGGCGCTCTTGCCCCACGTGCAGCAGGGTGTCTTCGGACTCGTGATCATCCTATTTCTGATCCTGGAACCGGAGGGACTGGCGAAACTGTGGCGCAACGTGAAAGACTATTTTCGGGTGTGGCCGTTCGGCTACGAGAGCTGATCTCTGAGAGCGTGGGTGATCAGATGAACCGAGACCCCCGAAGGGAGCAGGGAGCAGGGAGCGGGACCAGACGAATGATGTGCGAGCGACGACGTGGCGAGGGCAGCGGCACGGTGGGCCTCTCCTCCCTTCTCCCTTCTCCCTTGTGGCGGTGGAGTAGGGTGGCCGCGTCGTTGCTCTTCATAGGGTGTGGTGGAGGAGCCGCCGGCAACGACACCATCAAAGTCGGTGCCATCTTCGACCTGTCCGGACCAACCGCCGACGTCGGGACGGACTACGCCGAGGGGATTCAGGGATACGTGGCATGGCAGAACCAGCGCGGCGGGATTGAGGGGCGGCAAATCGAGTTGATCTATCAAGACTACGCCTATCGCGTGGACTTGGCCGAGCAGTTGTACGCGCGGTTCGTGCAGCGTGGACTGGTTGCATTCATGGGGTGGGGCACGGGAGACACCGAGGCACTTCGTGGGCGCATCACTGAG
>JBFHWR010000275.1:0-5409 GCA_041599395.1 Gemmatimonadales bacterium
GAGTTGAACATCACCAACTATTCCGGCCTCCGCAAGCAGGACCTCATCTTCAAGATCGAGCAATCACTCCTCGACTCCGATACGGTCCTCCGCGGCGAGGGTGTGCTCGAGATTCTCCCCGAAGGATACGGGTTTCTCCGGAGCCAGGAGTGGAACTACCTCTACGGACCAGACGACATTTACGTCAGCCCCAGCCAGATCAAACGGTTTGACCTCCGCACCGGCGACACGATTCTCGGTCAGGTACGGCCGCCCAAAGAGGGCGAGCGATACCTCGCACTGCTCAAGGTGGAAAAGGTCAACTTCGAGGCCCCCGATAATGCCAAGCATCGCATTGCCTTTGATAACCTCAGGCCACGCTATCCCGACAGAAGAATCCGTTTGGAGCGCAGCGACGGGGACCTTTCGACGCGGGTGTGGGACATCCTTGCCCCAATCGGATGCGGCCAACGTGGCTTGATTGTTGCGCCGCCCAAGGCCGGCAAAACCATTCTACTCCAAAAACTCGCCAATTCCATCACGGAGAATCACCCCGAGGCAACCCTCATCGTGCTGTTGATCGATGAGCGACCTGAAGAAGTCACCGACATGGAAGAGCACGTGAACGCAGAGGTCATCTCGTCCACGTTCGACGAGCCCGCAGATCGTCACGTTCAGGTTGCAGACATGGTGATCGAGAAGGCGAAACGATTGGTGGAACACGAACGCGACGTGATCATCCTTCTGGATTCCATCACGCGGCTTGCGCGCGCGCACAATGTCGTGATTCCGCACTCGGGCAAGATCCTGTCCGGCGGCGTGGACGCCAATGCCCTTCAGAAGCCCAAGCGATTCTTTGGAGCCGCCCGGAACATCGAGGGAGGCGGCTCCCTCACCATCATTGCGACGGCGCTGATCGAGACCGGCAGCCGCATGGACGAGGTCATCTTCGAAGAGTTCAAGGGCACGGGCAACATGGAACTCGTCCTGGATCGGCGGATCGCCGACAGGCGGATCTATCCGGCCATCGACGTGCAGCGGACCTCCACCCGAAAAGAAGAGTTGCTGCTGGAGCCAGAAGATCTGAACAAGACCTATCTCTTGCGCAATTTCCTGGCCGACATGCCTACCGTCGAAGCGATCGAGTTCTTGCTCGAGCGAATGAAACGTACGAAGACCAATAAGGAGTTTTTCGCGACGATGCAGCAGAAGTGATCGGCGCTTCGCCACCCGACTGTTGCGTGACTCATACATCCAATGCTCCCTCCAGAGGGCCCCATTCTGGCAATCGATATTGGCGAGATCCGTAGCGGCGTCGCGTGCTCCGATCCCTCGCAAGTGGTCGCCCACCCCATTGGCACGTTGACCAGACGCCGTGGCAAGCGATTCCCGATGCAAGCCTTACGGGTGTACGTCGAGGCCAACACTCCCGTCGGAATCGTCGTCGGTTTGCCGCTCTCGTCGGACGGCACCGAGCGGGATGCTGCGGCCAAGGCGCGATCTGTGGGGGCGCTCGTGCAGGAGAAGACCGGGTTGCCGGTGGAATTCTGGGACGAGCGGATGAGTACGGCGCGGGTCCACGCAACCAAGAGGGAAGTGGGCCACGGGCGCCGGTTGCGTGATATGGACGTGGATGCACTCGCAGCCACCGTCATGTTGCAAACCTTCCTCGACTCGCGCCGCGCGTGATCCGCACCGGTCGGCTGCTGGTTGTGTGTGCGGCGTTCGGCGTCGCGGCTGCCTGTGCTGGTCCCACCGGCGATCGACCTGCAGTTCGGGTCACTGTGCCACGCGGGGCGACATTGACGGCTGTCGCTGAATCACTCCACGCCCATGGTGTGATCACCTCCCCTCGGCGATTCCGCTGGTACGCGACGGCGACCGGGAAGCAGCGTGCCATCCAGGCCGGCACGTACGAGTTTCGCCCTGGTACGTCGATCCGTGCCGCACTGGACATACTCGTCTCGGGCCGGGAACTCTTGGTTCCCATCACTTTTCCTGAAGGCTTGATGGCCAGGGAGATCGCGGAGCTTCTCGAGGCCGAACTCGGGATCCCGCCCGACAGCTTTACACACGCCATCGCTGATTCGGGACTTCGCGCCAGCGTCGGCACGACCGCGGCAACGCTCGAGGGCTATCTCTACCCAAGCACGTACTATGTGCGAGTCGGGACAACGGCTCGGGATATGGTCGCTCAGATGGTACGGGAGTTTGAAGCGCGTTGGGACGACGCCTGGAACGCCCGGCTCGACACGCTCAACCTCACCAGGCACGAACTGGTGATCCTCGCTTCGATCATCGAGGGCGAGGTTCGCTACGCGCCGGACAGGGCGTACGTGTCGTCGGTATATCACAACCGCCTCGCGCGCCGCATGCGTCTCCAAGCCGACCCAACCGTGATCTATGCGCTCGGCAGGCGGAGACGCCTCTTCCTCAAAGACTACCGGGTTCGGTCGCCGTACAACACTTACCTCATCAATGGCTTGCCGCCGGGACCCATCGGCCAACCTTCGGAACCCAGCCTGAAAGCGGCGCTGTACCCCGCAACAACGGATTACCTCTTCCTCGTCGCCCAAGACGATGGGAAACACGTCTTTTCCCGAACCCTCCGTGAACACAACGCTGCCATCAGACGCATTCGGCCGTGATTGGCGCCCGCTCGTCACCGGCTGAGTACCCGATCGACCACAGCGCGAAGCGCTCGCGCTGACTGCTCGATGTCGCCGACGGCAAAGATGGCGCTCGAGACCGCGATGCCGTGCGCTCCCGCCTCCAGGACGTCATCAGCGTCCGCTAACCTGATGCCGCCAATAGCCAACACAGGCATTCCGACGGGGGCCAAGTTGGCGAGCGACTGGAACCCCGCCAATCCGATGGGCGTGCCCGCATCCGCTTTCGTGCCTGTGTCGTAGATCGATCCGATGCTCCAGTAGTCGACGTCTGCGTCCCGTATTGCAGCGGCTTCCGACCTTGTTCCAACGGATGCGCCGATCATGAACGGACCCGGGGTGAACGGTCGAACCGCCATTGGTGGGATATCATCCGCCCCGAGGTGCACGCCGGCAGCACCGGCCGCCTGCGCAACGTCGGCGCGGTCATTCACGAACACTGGGATGGTGAGGGCATCAACTAGAGCGACGGCCGCGCCGTACAGTCGTCCGGCTCCCGCATCTTTCCAGCGAAGCTGCAGGGCAGTGATTCCACCCGCTTCCGCCCTCCGGCAGTCGGCGACAAGGGACGCGAGGTCCCCCACTCGGGGACACACGATGCCAAGGAGTCGCAGGTCGAGCGTCATCTGAAACCGAGAGTCGCCACGTTGCTGCAATATACCGTTGGGTCGCACGATCGACTGCCAATCCTGTTGACAGCCCTCATCGCCCTTGCCAGGTTGCACTCATGACGACCCCCAGCGCGAACGCGCCGACCCGCGCCGCGCAAATCCAGAGGGTACTCATTGGCCTCCTCGCCGCCAACTTGGCTGTTGTGGGGGCCAAGTTCGTCGTGGGCGTCGGGGTCGGTTCATTGGCGGTTTTGAGCGACGCGGTACACGCGTCGGTGGACGCCATGAACAACGTCCTCGCCCTCGTGGTCATGTTCATTGCATCGCGCGGACCGGATGAAGATCATCCCTACGGGCACCAAAAATTCGAAACGTTGGGCGCTCTCGCGATCGTGGGGTTCCTGTCGATCAGCGGCTTTGAGCTCGTCAAAGGCGCCGTGACCAGACTGATTCGTGGAAGTGAGCGGCTCGAGATTGGCAGCCTGCAGCTGGGGCTCCTGTTGGCGACCCTGGTGGTAAACGTCCTCGTCGCCACCTATGAATCCCGCCGCGGTCGTGAACTCGACAGTGACATCCTTTTGGCGGACGCAGCCCACACGAAAGCGGATGTATTGATCACGCTGAGTGTGTTGGTCAGCGTCCTGCTGGCCAGGCAGGGCCTCACCTGGGCGGACCCAGTCGTCGCGCTGCTCGTTGCCGTGGTCATCGTTGTCTTGGCGTCGAAAATCGTTCTCCGGTCGGTTCCCGTTCTGGTGGACCAACACGTCGTCCGGTCGGACGTGATCCAGTCAACTGCGGAGCTCGTCGAGGGCGTCGTGAGCGCGTATGACATTCGGTCCCGTGGTTCGGGCAACCGCACGTTTGCCGAATTGACCATCGCGGTTGAGCGCACCGCGAGCGTCGAAGCAGCCCATCAGATCGCCGATCGTGTGGAGGACAATCTCCGCGCGGAACTGCAGTTCAGCGAGATCGTTGTGCACGTGGAGCCATGCTGAAGGATTCGCCTCCGTTTCCCGAACGCGCCAGGCGGCGACAATCACTTCGTCAGGACTACGAGGAGTTCATCCTCCAACGGATCGAGGAATACAAGGATCAGCTTT
This sequence comes from Gemmatimonadales bacterium, assembly GCA_041599395.1. GTDB lineage: Bacteria > Gemmatimonadota > Gemmatimonadetes > Gemmatimonadales > GWC2-71-9 > JBFHWR01. The sequence goes on from JBFHWR010000275.1 coordinate 4,360, forward strand.
CCCGACGGGATCTCCTCGCCATCGCCGACGACGCGGTCCAAGAGTTGGAAGTTGGACCGGAAGGACAGTTGGTGCTGACCGAGGTCCTGGTCCGGGAGTACGTTGACCGACTGATCATGCGCCGCCTCAACCTGCCGACGTTTCGGCATTGGCGCGACCGACACCTCAAGCTGCGGGAGGCGCAACGCGAGCCGACGCACTGGGGCCTCGACCCCGACACGCCCCTCGCTCGACTGGCCCGACGGTGCGACGACTCCGACTTGGCGCTCATCGTCGGCGGGGGTGGTGCAGCAGCCAGCTTGCTCCTCGCCGCGCACGATTGGTCGGTGCTGTTGATTGCGCGCGAGCTGAGTGTTGTCGAGGGCGCCGAAACGCGGGCGGCCGCCGAGGCGCTGGGATCCCGGTTTCACGCCCTCGTCGTCGGCATGCACAACTGGTTCCCCGACGTCACTCCGACTCTTGCGGTCTTGGATGGAACGACGCTCTCGGACCTCGAATCATCGCTTCGCGGTCAGTTCCTCACCACGCTCAGAGACCGTACCCCCACCGGCGGGGCGCACTACCTCTTGCCACGTGTGGGTCAGGTCGACGAACAGCACGCGTTGATCCAGTCGCTGGAGTCGGAGTATCGGGGATGGCAGGTAGAACGAGGAGGGTGTCGCGGGGGGTCGCGCTGGCTGCTCGCCTTCAAGCCCTGATCACGAAACCACCATTGCCGTGCGGTCGAGACGCTGCGGGGCCGGCAGCGTGCCGGCCCCATTGCAACGGACTGCTTTCCGGACACTACCGACGGCGTCTGCGCCGCCGGGCCGGTTTCTTCGTGGCTGCAGCCTTCTTGCGACGTCGCCGGCGTGCCGGCTTCTTCGTCGCTGCAGCCTTCTTGCGGCGTCGCCGCCGCACCGGCTTCTTCGTTGCCTTCTTGCGGCGTCTGGTTGCTCTCTTCTTGGTCGCCTTCCGCTTGGCGCCCTTGCGCCGCTTGGTGGCCTTGCGCTTCGTGGCCTTTCTGCGCTTGGTAGCCTTTCTGCGCTTGGTGGCCTTGCGCTTCGTGGC
>JBFHWR010000276.1:0-5402 GCA_041599395.1 Gemmatimonadales bacterium
CGGTCGAGCTGCGTCACGAGCGACTGCACCTGAGCACTCGACTCCCGAAGATCACTTGCCAACGCGGGCTCCAGCGCGGTGAGCGTTCGCAACGCGCGGTCAGCGCTCGCGCGAGCGTTTTGCGCCTGACTGCGAGCGGCCGCGACCTGGGACGGGCCGATCGTTCTCGCACCAGTGAGCGGGTCGGCGGGTGGAGGAGCATTTACCCGATTGTCGGACGGCGTGACCGGTTGGCCGGGATTCTCCGCATCTACCGCTGCGGCCTCCGCATCACCGCCGGCCGCCTCGTCACCGCTGCCGAATTTCGGCAGCAGGCTCGCGGCTCCAAACCATCCCGCGATTCCGAGTACCGTGAGGCCCGCAGCCGCAGCGCCCAGTTGTGCCCACTTTCTGCCGCGCTGCGTCTCCTCGGGCATCGGCGCGGCGGGCGCCGGCGGCCCAACGGGCTTCGGTTCGGGAACCGCGGCTGGCGCCGCCTTTTCAATCGCGGAAGCTGGCTGCTCTTGGACCGGTTCACTCGTGCGGGTGTGGGGGACGGGGGGGCGCACAATCGCAGATGGCGACTCGTCCCCGCGTTCCACGGCACGTATCACGGCGTCCCGAAACGTGGCCGCGTCCCGGCAGCGATCACTGGGCTCCTGCTGGAGTGCGAGGTCGAGCGCGTGCTGCAGCGCCGGCGTGAATTCCCCGTCAGGATCCGCGTCCTTCAGTTTCATCGGCTCACGCGTTAGCCGCGCCATCATCATCTCACTGTCGGGAACGTCAAACGGAAGCCGACCGGTGAGCATGCGGAAGAGGACCAAGCCGAGCGAGTAGATATCCGTCCGGCCGTCGACCCCTTTTCCAAGGAGCTGCTCGGGGCTCATGTATGCCGGCGTGCCCACGGCAAGCCCTGTTTGGGTGACGCGCTGGTCATCGCCCGGTCCGATGGCCTTGGCAATCCCGAAGTCGACGACTTTGACGACCGTGCTTCCGTTTGCGTCATCCTGGACCATGATGTTGTCCGGCTTCAGGTCCCGGTGCACGATCGTGAGTTCGTGCGCCGCGGCGAGCCCGTCGGCGACCTGGCGGACGATCTCAGCCGCACGCTGGGACGACAGCTTGCCCTCGCGCGCCAACAGACGCGTAAGTGATTCTCCCTCGATGTACTCCATGGCCAGATAGAGCACGCCATCGAAGGTCTCACCGAAATCGTAAATCGTACAAACGTTTGGATGGCTGATGCGAGAGGCGTTTTCGGCTTCGCGGTTGAACCGGGCGACGGCGCCGGCCGACGAGAGCGCATCCTGGCTCATGACTTTGATGGCGGTCTTCCGGTGCATTCTCGTGTGCTCGCCCAGATAGACCGCCCCCATTCCACCTTCCCCCAGCTTCGCGAGAATATTGTATCCCGCCCACTCGGTGCCCACCAAGCTCGATTCGGGCTCCGGCAACCGAGTGCCGTCATTCAGGCAGAATTGATCTTCGTCCGGCCATTCCTGGCCGCAGGCGGGACAAGTTCTCATGAAGCCTTCATATCAACGCTGACGCTGTGATGGATCAGATCGCCACTCGGAGATCGCCCGATCGCCGTTCGATAATCCCTACACCTACCCACCTACCACCTACCACCTACCACCTGATTGCTCCTAATGAAACAAGACCGGTTGATCACGCAACCCTGCGTCTGGCGAGGGCGCCGTCTGGCGATATGTCACCGGTCAGCGGACGTGCTTGACAAGCCCGCGGGCTGCACGCAAGTTCGCGCTAACTCGCCTCAGTTGGGTCAATCACTGCTCGGATGGAGGTCCCCAGTGTCCCACCGACTGGGTTGGACGCGTCGTAAACGTCTTCACGTAATTCCTGCCATTCTCCTCGTTCTTCTGAGCGCTGCCTGTGCCGCCGCTCGTCCCGCGGAGGTCAGTCCCGCCGAAATCCCAGATCTCGAGGCGCAGGTCACGCGAAGTCCGGACAATGCCGATCTCGTGCTTCGCTACGCGGCGGCGCTGTTTACGGCCGAGCGGTGTGATACCGCTTCAGCGGTAGCGCGTCGCGGAACGCGGCTCGACCCGACCAATGTGGTCGGTCCCCTGGTGCTCGGCCAGTGCGCCGAGCGCGCCGGGCAATATGATTCTGCGGTCGACATCTACGGGCAGTTCGTTGCGCAGCACGGCGGTCGGCCGGGAGCGGACGCTGTCCGCGGACGGGCGTTGATTGCCCGACGGGAGCAAGCCACGCAAGCGGCGCGTCGCCTCATCGCCGAAGAACGAAGCCTGGCCGCGCAGCCCGCCGATCCGCAGGCCGTTGCCGTCCTTCCCTTGGTCATCACGGGGGAGCCGAGGTATCAGGCGCTCTCCCGTGGCCTTGCGCAGATGATCACCTCCGACCTGGACCTGATCCAGCAGTTCCGGTTGGTCGAGCGACTCCGGCTTCAGGCCCTGCTCGACGAGCTGCGGCTTGGCCAGACTGAGCGTGTCGATCCCTCCACGGCTGCGCGGGTTGGTCGGATGACGCGGGCCGGACGACTTGTGCAAGGAATGGCCGCGATCCCGCCGGACGGAAGCATTGAGATCGAGGCGGCCGTGGTGCGCGAGACCGGTGAAGTTGTTGGGTCAGAAGGAGTGGACGGTGAGTTCCAGAACCTCCTCAGGCTCGAAAAACAATTGGTCGTCGATATTGCCGCGCGCTTGGGCTACACGCTGTCACAGGCCGAACGGAACCTCGTGTTGGAAAACGGCACGCAGAGCCTGGTGGCGTTCCTCGCCTATTCGGATGGCCTCGAAGCGGAAGATGCCGGGAACTTCGCGGCGGCGGCGCAGCATTTTGCCCGTGCGGTCACGGCGGATCCGAGATTCAACGCGGCGCGTGAGCGGCAGGCATCGACGTCAGAGGCGGCGATGGTTGCTCAAGCGCCTGCCGGAGACATCACGACCTTTGCTTCAGGAGGCGAAGACATCTCCTCAGGTCCGGCTTCGGTCGCGGACGCAGTCAATTCGGCCATCGGTGATATCGCATCCACCGGCGCCGAACAGGTTACGGAAGGCTCCGGCTCCGGTGACAATGCGGCCGCCTCGGATGCGACCCGAAGCGGGATTGCCGAACAACCGCCCGCTGTCGGGGGACCGTCCGGATCGGTCGTTACCATCCGTATCAGGGTTCGGTTGCCATGAACAAGGCGAGCATCGTACTCATCCTTGCGGTTGCAAGCGTGAACGGCCCGGTGCTGGCCCAAGGCCAGGTTGGATCTCGTACCGCGGTGATCTTTGAGAACTACTCGCTGGGCGATGGTCTGGGCTTTTCGGACATTTCGGAGATCACCGTTCCCGTCGCGTTCACCGCTCGTCTGGGGACATTCGGAACACTCACCGCTTCGAGCGGTTACGTCGCGATCACGGTCAAACAGGACGGCCAAGAGGATCTCACATTGTCCGGCCTGGTCGATACCGAGGGACGGCTGAGCATCAACATCATGCGCGACCGACTGGTGTTTCTCGTCACCGGCGCTGCACCCACCGGCATGGGGACGATCGATCAGACAAAAGTCGCGATCCTTCCCGCCATCGCGACGGACGTCATCGGGTTCGCATCAGGTGAGCTCGGTGCTGGAGGACGCGTAGGAACCGGGTTTGCCGGAGCCTTCCCAGTGGGCCGCATGGCCCTTGGCGTAGGGGCAACCTTTCAACAAACGTTCTCGTACGATCCCGTTGAGGGCGTGCCGACGACCCTGAAGCCCGGCAGTGAGGTTCGGCTTCGGACGGGTCTGGAGGGACCGGTCGGGCCCCGCTCGTATCTTCGCATGGCCGCCATTCTGTCGATTCGTCAAAAGGATCAGATCAACGACCAAACGGTGAACGGCGTGGGGAACCGACTCACCGGTTACGTGTCGTTCAATCAGGGACTCGGTTCGACGTCGCTCACTCTTTACACGTTTGGGGTATCGAGAAGCGATCCGCGTCTCGAGAGCACGGCACTCGGGGCCGCCGTGCTTCCTCGAGGCAACCTCCTGGCGGTCGGCGGGGAGTGGTCGCTCCGGCTCTCGCGCGAAGTCGAGTTGGCCCCCACTGCCCAATACCGCGTGTCAAATGCAGCGCCGGACGCAACGACGTCTGAGCTCGAGAAACTTGGGAACACCCTTCGATTTGGGCTCAAGCTCCGCGCTACAGCCGGGAGGAATACAACGCTCGTGCTCCAGGCCAATCGCCTAACCGGTGAATTGCGACAGTTTGGCGGCGCCACGCCGTTCAGTGACGTCAGCGGCTTTCGGGCAGCCGTGCATCTGGAGGTTCGACGATGAACTCGCGAGCACACCAATGCCTCGCACCCGTGTCCAGGGCGGCTGTCGCCTCGGCCGCATGCCTCGCCATTGGTGGCTGTAGTTTCGACACGGGCATTCATCAGCCGCGTGGCGACGCGAAGATCACACTGGAAATCGTCTTCCCGGAAAGCACCGTGTCACCATCCGTGTCCGGAGGGTCGTCCAGGAGTTCGAGCGTTGATCGGGTGATCGTTACGGTTCGCAACGAGGCGACGCAAGCCGTGGTCACGTCGCAGACGCTCCCTATCCAGGGGGCGTTTGCCGAAGGCGACATCGACGTTCCCGTTGTCGGCACGCAGACGTTCCTGATTGATGTCTTCGCATCAGATACCCAGAGCAACATGACGTTCGCTGGATTTACGTTCCAGTCGCTGCAAGAGGGCGAAGTCCGGACTCAACCAATTGAGATCCTGGTGGCCGAGATCCGGGACATCACCGCCATCGGCAACGCAACCGCGTCCTCGACGTTCAATCAGGATGCCCGCTTCGATCCCTCCAGGGGGATAGACCAGCAGTTTCAGACGTCTTGGTTTTCGAACGGAGACTCAGACGGTACCAGTTCCACTTTCACCTGGTCTGCTCCTCGGGAGGTGCTCATCTTTGCAGTGGAAGTCTTCGATAATTCCTTCCACAGCACTCCGGAGTTTCGCACGGGGTTCGGATTCGCCCGGATCACGATCCAAGTGTTTAGCGGTACCAACGGTACGGGAGTCATGCGATTAGAGAGGACCGTCGACTACCCGTCGGGACCCGATGACCCTGCAGCCGTGGGGCTGGGAGTCCCAGGTCGCTCAGTCCGCCTCATTCTCCAGGACCACCAAGATCCTTCGTGTGGCGGGTTCAGCGAACTGCAGGTTGTCGGAGCGGACCCGTAGAGGGAGATTCGGGGACGGCTGCATGCTCAACGGGATGGGGATTCGGCCGAACCCGCGATTCATTCTTGCGGCGCACCAGGATCGCGTGCCGTGGGTTCGCGAACTGACGGTGGCCGGGACGGACCGCTAGGGCGTTGGGCGTCGGCGTGGCCGAGCATCGCGATGCGCCTCGCCACGATCTCCGCTACGTACTGGTTCCCTTCGGCGTTCAAGTGGCCACCCGGAGCGAGGAG
>JBFHWR010000277.1:0-5365 GCA_041599395.1 Gemmatimonadales bacterium
GCGCACCCCCCCATTGGCCGATCCGGTGCGTACGGTGTTCGACGAATACCTGCGGATCATCGAGTCGGAACTCGAGCGCTGCCAGGCTATCATCGACGGCCTACTCGACTTCTCGAGACCCACGTCCCGCCAGAAGCGCTTGTGTGACGTCAACCGGATCGTTGACGATGCGCTCTTCCTGGTAAAACACCACGACAAGTTCCGCCGCATCACGCTGGTGCGACAGTTGGCGGACGGCGTGCCGTGGGTCGAGGCGAACACGGAGCAACTCATCCAGGTCTTCGTCGCGCTGATGCTGAACGCGATCGATGCGATGGAAGGGACGGGCAGTCTCACGGTGACATCCCAACGCAATCCGGAGAATGACTCTGAAGTGGCGGTGCACGTGTCGGATAGCGGGATGGGAATCCCCGTCGACCGTCTTCCCAGAATATTCGAGCCCTTCTTCACGTCAAAGCAGCCCGGGCAGGGGACCGGTCTCGGGCTCGCCATTTGTTACAGCATTGTCGCGCAGCACCGTGGCCGGATCGACGTCGACTCCATCGTGGATCAGGGCTCCACGTTCACCGTCCTGCTGCCGGCCGCGTCCCGCGAGGAGTAACCGTGAAGGTGCTCGTGGTCGAGGACGATCCGACTGTAGGTCAGTTCGTTCAGCGAGGCCTCGAAGAGCAGTTGATCCAGGTCGATCTCATCCACGACGGAGGGGAGGGTCTCGACCGGGCATCACACGGCGCGTACGACGTGATCGTGTTGGATCTCCGCCTGCCGACCATGAGTGGCGCCGAAGTGCTGCGGACTTTGAGGGACCGCGGCGTGCAGACGCCGGTCCTGGTGCTCACGGCGCAAGACGCAGTGGAGTCCAAGGTGAAGGCCCTGCGGATCGGGGCGGACGATTACGTCACCAAGCCGTTTGCGTTCGAGGAATTACTGGCGCGCGTCGAGGCGTTGGGCCGGCGGCCGGCGGAAATCGCGCCGCCGGTGTTCGCCATCGCGGATCTCGAGGTGGATACGGCCAAACACGAGGCGCGTCGAAACGGCACGGTCATCGACCTCACTCCCAAGGAGTACTCGGTTCTCGAGTATTTGTCTCGCAACCGGGGACGCGTGCTGTCCCGGACGATGATCACCGAGTACGCGTGGGGGTATCACTTTGATCCGGGGACGAATATTGTCGACGTGGTGATCAATCGGTTACGGAAGAAGGTCGACCAGGGCTTTGCACCCAAACTGATTCACACGGTGCGAGGCGTCGGCTACGTGTTGAAGGAGTAGGATGCGTACGGTCCGTACCCGCCTCACGGTTTGGTACACGGCTGCGATGGCGGCGACGTTGGTCGCCTTCGGTCTCGTGCTGTATCTGGTGGACCGTCCCGATGCCTACACGCGGCTCGACGCGGGGTTGCGGCTCGAAGCGGACGTGGTCGCGGCGGTGCTCACCGACGCGTTCCGCTCGCAGGACTCGGTCATCGTCGAGGTGGATCCGCGGAGCGGATCGGCGCAGCTCGTCGTGACCGCGCCGGCATCTTCAGCCTCTCCCGGCGTCGCCACGCTGCTCGAGTCGGTTCCGGACTATGTCATGGTACTTGGTGCCGAAAACGAGCCGCCGCTCTTCCTGTCAGAGAATCCCAGCGACGATGTCCGCTACGCGCAGTTGATCGCGCTCGCGGATACTGCGCGACTCTTGTTGCCCGAGGGTGGGCATGGCACGGCCAATCTCGCCGACCTCGGCAACGTGCGCTTCCACATCAGGCCAATGGAGGCCGCCGGGAACGACGTCCGGGCGGTTGTTGCCGGCGTATCCACCGAGCGCCTGGCGCTCCGGCCTGAGCGACTGCTGTCCGCGATGCTCCTCATCGCGCCGCTGATTCTCGCTGCCTCGCTCGGACTGGGGTATGTACTCGCCCGCAGTACGTTGAAGCCGGTCGATCAGATCGTCGATGAGGTGCAGGCGATCTCGGACGGACGGAGCCTGCATCGGCGCCTGGCGGAGCCGATTGCCGGTGACGAGGTGGCGCGGCTGACCATCACCCTGAATCAGATGTTGGCGCGCCTGGAAAGCAGTTTTGTAACATTGCGGCGCTTCACCGCGGACGCCAGCCATGAGCTGAAGACCCCGCTCACGGTGCTACGAGCCGGCGTGGAGAGCGCGATGACCCACCCCATGACCCCGGCCGCTGTCATGGCACTGTTGGAGGAAACGCTCATCGAAGTCAAACGCATGACAGAACTCGTGGACTCCATGCTCATGCTCGCGCGGGCGGAGGAAGGGCGGGCGCCGCTACACCTGGAGGACGTCGATTTACGCGAGACGCTCGGGGACCTGGTCGAGACGGCCGGGATTCTGGGAGAGCAGGCTCGGGTCGATGTGTCCGTCGCCGTCCCCGCTCACCCCCTCATCGTCTCGGTGGATCCCAGTCGCATTCGCCAGCTACTCATGAACCTCGTGACCAACGCCGTCAAATACACTCCGGCCGGCGGGAGCGTGTCAGTGGAATCAGCCACCCTCAACGGGACCGTGGTGCTCACCGTGCGGGATTCAGGGGTTGGGATCGCGCCCGGTCACCTTCCCCATGTGTTCGATCGATTTTGGCGTGCCGATCTCGCGCGGAGCCGCACCGGACAGCGTCCGGGGGCCGGACTTGGGCTTGCCATCTGCAAATGGATCGCCGAGGCGCACGGAGGAGGAATCGAGGTGCAAAGCCGGGTGGGGCACGGCACGACGATGACCGTGAAACTTCCCATGAGTGAGACCTAGCGGCCCGCCGTTTCACGGGATAACTTGGGCGATTCTGCGGGCTGAGTTTGACCGCTTTGTTCGAGAAGCCGCAGTGTGTCGGGGCGTTTCCCGTAACCCGTTTGTCATGGAATTGTAATCTCAGCCCCACCCGTGTGTCAGCCAGTGGAGACCGGTCCGAGGTATCATTCATTGAGCTGGAATCCAACCTCATGACGGAGGTTTTCAGGTGTTTGACAATTTGATCGTGTCGAATCCCGAAAAGCAGGGAGTGGGTGGCAGACTCTCGGCGTCGACGGTGTCGATGATCGTTCACGGCGTCGTTATCTCGTTTGCGATTGCGGCTACGATGAAGGCGACCGAAGTGGTACAAGAGGTCGTTGCGGACACCACGATGGTGTTCATTACGGAGGAGGAGGAGCCGGAACAGGAAGAGGAGAAGCCACCCCCACCGGAGATTGTCACACTGAACCCGCCGCCGAAGGGCTTCCAAACACTCGCGGCGCCGATCGACATTCCGACGGAAATCCCGCCGATCGATCTGAACGAACGCTTCGACCCCCGCGACTACTCGGGTGAGGGTGTTGAAGGCGGTTTGTTCGAGGGTGTCGAGGGCGGGACAGGGCCGGTCGACCTGGCGCAAGTCTTTGCCGAGGCCGTGGTTGACGAGGTGCCGGAGCGCATCTCGAGCCCGCCGCTGGAGTATCCGCGGATGATGCGGCAAGCGGGCATTGAAGGAAACGTGGTGCTGCAGGCCGTGGTAGACACCACTGGTCGCGTCGAGCCCGGCAGCGTCCGAGTGGTCAGTTCCACACACAAATCGTTTGAAAGCTCGGCCCGGTCGCTGCTCGAGAAGAGTCTTTTCCGACCCGGTCGGGTGCGTGGCACGCCGGTCCGAGTGCTGATTCAGATACCGGTGACATTCAATTTGCAGGGGCGCTGAGCCGTTCGCGCCTACCATTCTTGACCTCAACCAACACGAGGGGGCCAGGCAAATCTCATGGAGCTATCCTTATTACAACTGTGGCATGAAGCCGGAACGTTTGCCCGCTTCATCATCATCGTTCTGCTTGTCATGTCCGTCATCTCGCTCGGCGTCGGTGCGGCGAAGTGGTGGCGCTTCCGTAAGAGCACGCGCGCGACCCGCAAGTTCGCGCCTGAGTTCGCCCGCTTCCTGCATGAGGAACAGCTCGACGAGGCGATCGAGCTCGCTGAGAATCAGAAGATCTCACACGTCGCCCGAGTGCTGGGCGAGGCCCTCGCTGAGGTGAAACCCCTGCTCCGCGATCGAGCGACGATCACGAGCGGTGACATCAACTCGGCGGAACGCGCAGTCGAGCGGCAGATGCTCATTCTGCTCGCCGAACTGAAACGCGGTATGTCCGTGCTGGCGACGGTGGGTGCGACGGCCCCGTTCGTGGGCCTGCTCGGGACGACGATGGGCGTTGTCAACTCCTTTACCGGGATGGCTCTCACGGGGTCCGGCGGTCTTGCGGCGATCTCGGCGGGTATCGCTGAGGCGCTCGTGGCAACGGCCATCGGATTGGGTGTCGCCATTCCCGCGGTGTGGATGTACAACTACTTCCAGACGCGGATCGAGAACCTGACGGTTGAGATGACCTATACCTCCAAAGAGCTCGTCGATTTCCTTATCAAGAGCGTGGGCACCGAATTTGGACGGTCGATCTTCACCAAGGAGTTCAAGGCACAGCAGGCCGCGCAACCCCCGATCAATCAATAGGGGATTTACGAGACCGCTTTCCTAAGGAGACGCTCCGATGGGTTTAGCAGTAGGCGACCAGGGCGAAGTCAAGTCCGAGCCTAACGTCATCCCGATGATCGATGTGATGCTGGTGTTGCTGATCATTTTCATGATCGTGACACCGGTCATCTCCTCGGGTATGCAAGCCAAGATGCCGATGGGGAGAAACATCGAGTCGAGACCGGACGAAGAACTCGACATCGTATTGGGAGTCGACAACCGAGGGGACTATTTCCTGGATCCCGGCGACGGGACGATCCGGCCGGTGCCCCGCGATTCCCTCGAACCATATCTGCGCCGGATCTACGAGAATCGATTGAAGGACAAGATCCTATTCTTCAAGGCGGATCAGCAGCTTGAATACGGCGCGATTCAAGACGCGGTCGAGATTGCCCGTTCGGCAGGAGTCCGTGTGCTGGCGGCGGTGACGGAAGAGCCGGCGCGAGGGCTCATGGCTGCCGGTCGGCAAGGGGGTTAGCCTCATGGCAGGAATGAAAGCCAACTTCGACGAGCCTAACGTGATCCCGATGATTGACGTCATGCTCGTCTTGCTGATCATCTTCATGATGCAGGTGCCGCTGCAACGGAAGGCCATGGACGTCCAGGTCCCACCGGAGCAGCAGCAGTCGGCCGCTGACGCCGGCCCGAGCAATCAGATCGTTTTGGTGCTTGGAGACGACGGCTCGTACTCGGTGAACAACGACACGATGCCGAAGAGCCAGCTCGACGCCCACCTCCATGGGATTTACGACAACCGGCCGGCCAAGCTGATCTTCGTCAAGGCCGGTCGCCAGCGCAAATACCAAGAGGTGATCGAGGCAATGGACATCGCCCGGGGTGCGGGCGTGCAAGTTGTCGGCTTTACACCA
>JBFHWR010000278.1:0-5354 GCA_041599395.1 Gemmatimonadales bacterium
CGGTGAGGGGGGTCACGACGGACAGACGGACAGACGGATAGACGGATAGACGGATAGACGGATGGACAGAGGGGTCGATGCAGGTTGCGTTGTGATGATTCGTTCTGCGGTAAAACGGTTCTGGATCACGGGAGGTTCGTCGTAGACTGGGGTCATGATGCCCTTCGAACGGCTCGACGCGTGGCGACTCTGTCACCAGTTGGTTCTCGCCGTGTACAGAGCCTCCAAAGCGTTTCCGGATGATGAGAAATACGGACTCGTGTCACAGGTCCGCCGCGCGGCGTTCTCCGCGGCCGCAAACATCGCCGAAGGATCAGCCCGCCGGGGTCCCAGAGAATTTCGCCGGTTCCTCGACATAAGTCTTGGCTCACTGGCCGAAGTGGCGTACGCACTAATTGTTGCGCGCGACCTCAGCTATTTGTCTCACAAGCAGTGGAAAGAGCTATCCGCTATGCAACGCGACGCCGGCAGGACTACGTGGGGCCTGTATCGGTCGATGAGCAACGCTGCTCACCGTCTCTGAGAACGCAGCAATCCCTCAATCCATCATCCATCAACCCGTCTATCCGTCTACCCGCCAACCCGCCAACGCGCCAACCCGCCAACCCGCCTACCCGCCTATCCGTCTACCCGCCAACCCGCCTATCCGCCTCGCGCCGAACGACGTCCACCAGCATCTCGACGAAACGGGGATCGTCATTCGGCATCCGCGTGCGCTCGAAGCTCGCGCCGAGCTGGTTGGCGTGCGTTTTTGCCGCGACGTCCAGGTCGTACGTGACCTCCAAATGATCCATGAGAAAGCCGATCGGCGCCGCCAGGAAATGCTCGTGGCCGCTCGCGACCCATTCGTCTAATACCTCTTTCACGTCCGGACCCAGCCAGGGCTGATTCCCCCCGCCAGCACTCTGGTACGCGGTGGTACACGTCGCGAAGCCGAGTCGTTCGGCCAGCGCCCGCGCGGTTGCCTGGAAGCTGTCTGGATAGGGGTCGTTCCACTCCGCAATGCGCGCAGGAAGGCTGTGATTGGTGAAGATCACCACCGTATCATCTGGCAGGGAAGAGAGCCCATCCCGAATCGCTGCCTCCCACATGTCGATGAAACGGGTGTGCAGGTTCCAATCCTCCGCGAAGCTCCAGTCGATGGGATTCGAAGACGACGCGTTCGCTTCCCTGACCACTTTGTAATATCCATCGGTGCTCAGCCGCGACCGAAATGGGGCCAGCGCCACGCCCACGCCTGTCGCGTGCCCATCCCGTCCGATTTCTCTGACCACGTCTTTTACAAAAGGAGGCGAGTGCTTCATCGCGGTGCGCACCGCAAACGCCCCCGGCGAATCGACATCCAGCGAATCCTGCACGGCCTTCGCGATGCGCTGTGTGATCTCGTAGAGCGGTGACCCGCCGGCCGTCTCCAACCGATGCATGAGATCCCGCACCTCGTCATCCGTCGGATCGGTCTTGCGGTAGAACTGCAGGATATGCCGGAGGAATGCACGAACGTCGTGCTCGTCGAGCGACGGCGACGTGCCATAAGCCATGATCAGCACGGCGGTGGGAAGGGACATGGAGGGTGAATCTAACTACGAAGCATCACCGTACCTGCGGGAGCTGCCTTGGGAGCGGGGAGCAGGGAGCGGGACCAGACGTCGCAACTTCGGACTCAGCTTGCCAACGAGCTTTTGAGAGCTCCGATCAGAGTGTCTGCTCAAACAGCCAATAGGGAGCGGGGAGCAGGACCAGCCGTAGGACGGTTCTGGCTCCGAACGTCTCATTTGGCTGGTTGGTGTTTTTGGGGAAGCAGGATGAGACGTCCCGTCTCCAGCGGTGTTCCGCGTCTGGTACTGCTCCCCGCTCCCCGCTCCCCGCTCCCGATTGCGAACCGCACGTGGCCTTAAGCCGACGTTACCGGGTGTATTCGTCCCTGGCCCTTCATTCGGCGTCATGTTTCGCGAACCCCACGACCGTACCGCATGGCGCACGGATCCAGAGCTCTCGGGCGCCGTAGAAGGTCGTACGCTCGGGAACAATCGGTTCGATGTCGCCCAACTTTGTCTTCACGGCCTCGAGGTCCCGTACCTTGACGTACAGGGTCGTCGCCGACTGCCGTGGCGGCGCCGCAAGCGGTGGCAGGTCTTCGGCAATGCTAGCCCAGCTCTGGTACATCACTTCTCTCCCGTGGCCGGAGAGGATGACAAAGCCGAGTTGGTCCCCATGTGGGACCTCAGCGGTGACGGCAAACTCCAGCCCGGTCCAGAAGCTGAGACACGGTTCGATGTCGTCCACGAAGATGATCGGCGTGACGGTCTCGAGCATCGCGGATTTCTCTCCTCTTCAATTTTGCAACTGCACCGCCGAAAGCACGCCCGCATCCAAGCACGTGTGTCAGGAATAACGTCCGGTGCGACGCGAAGGATATGGGTCAAGACGCCGTGCTTGGCCGAGTCCGACGTTCAAGCCGGGGCTATCTCTTGATCTTCGCGAAGAGTTTCTTTAAGTCGATCTCGCCGGCTGCGCCCCCAGGCAGAGACCACCGCAACAGGCTGGACCGCACCTCCGGACGCTCGTCATCTGGCCGCCACCGTTCGATCAGCTCGGAGTCCAGGTCCACAACCCAATATTCCAAGACCCCGGCCTCTTGATACACGGTTCGCTTGACTCCTCGATCGCGACGAGCGGTGCTGGGAGAGACGATCTCAGCAACCAGGAGCGGCACCCCGGCGTCCGCCCAATCACGCAAGGGCTTGTCGGGGTCAATTCGTATGACGAAGAGATCCGGTTGTACCAGTGTGGTGGGTTCCAAGACCAGGTCGGCCGGGCTCAAGATGACGGCGAGGTCATCGCGATCGCCCAGTATGGGCTCCAAGGCAGGCACGAGGTGCCACAGCGCGATTTGGTGCAGTGGCCTCGGCGACGGCGTCACAACGTGCTGTGCACGGAGAAGCTCATGCCGTTGGCCGTCGTCAGGCAACGCGAGCAAATCGGCGATGGTTGTAACGTCAGGCTGGCTGGACGCAGGCATATCCATAATTTCACACCGCTCGGCCGAGGAATACAAGGAAGCATGCGGTACGATGCGCTCGGATAGATCCGAGCATCGCATCAGACTGCTGCGCTCAGTGGCGGATCGCCGCGGCGGGACTGGCGCTCTGACGAGTCACTGGATGACGAGCCCGGCCTTTAGGCCGAGACCGAAGGGCGCCACCAACGTCGAACATCCAGCGTCCAAACGCTCACCACCTAACCCCACCCCTTCCCACTCCCCACTCATCCCCCAGGAAACCCGAGCTGCCGTGCAATTCGCTCTTGCCGATCGTCTAACGTGATGAAGGGAAGCTCTCGCGGGCTCTCGGCGAGAAAGAGCGCACAGGCAAGGTGCCAGAGATCGGCGCCACGAACGTGTCCTACAGACAATACGTTGGTGATCTCACGGCTGAGCGGTCTATCGGGCAGGATCCAGGATATGCATGTGAGAACCTCGGCATCGGTCGGGACCTTCTCGCGGGCAAACGATGCGCGAAGTTCGGCTTCGAGCAGATTAGACGATACGAGCTGGTCGAAGCCTTCCAACCGTCGAGCCAGAGCGGATCCGCCCCGCTCACTGAACGCGATAGCTACGAGACAGGACGTATCGACGTACGCGACGCTGTTCACGCGTCGCGATCGCGGAGAAAGCGTTTGAGCGCTCCCGGTTTGCGCGTAATTGGGCGAAGCGCACCTCGTCGCTTCTCGGCAGACACGAGAACACCACGATCTCGGAGGGCGCGGAGCCGACTCGCGGGACCATCGGAGCCAGCGCCGAGGGGACGAATCTCGGCAACTGGTTCGCCACGATACGAGACGGTGACCGTCCGTCCCTCGCGCACCCGGCGAATGATCTCCGAGAACTTCGCCTTCGCCTCATACAGTGAGTAGACAATTCGACGCATGAGGCCAATATATTTAACTAGTCAGACTAGTCAATGAGCTGCCCGAGCGGCTGAGCGGGCGGTCAGGCGGTTAGACGGTTAGACGGTTAGACGGTCTATGGATCCGCCACTCCGTCAAGTCGCCAATCCGTGCTCCCGGCTCCCCAACAGGACGCAACACGCTCGACGCGTTGGACATAACCTTGGCTGTTGAACGTTGGACGTTGGACGTTCCCTACGCCCCCTGGCTCCAGCCCTAGTACCCAAACGCACAGGGCGACGTCATGCGTCGCCCTGTCTTCGATCCGCGTTCGTCCGCCGCCCTTCCGCGTCAGTCCGCGGCTAAAACTCCGTCCAGGTACGTTTGATCATCTTTGCCGCCCCACCACCGCCACCGCTCCATCCCGGCGGCATGATGCTCGCGACGGATGGATCGTAGGTCACGTCTCCGTCGTTTTCCTTCTTGACTTTGTCGCCAATGAACGAGCCGAACACGATTGCGTCGTTCCGGAGGGTCATGACCCCACGCGGCGCGTACGCAACCAGGTGCCGAACGCTGCCGCCTCCTGCAAATGTCCAGTTGGCAGCTTTTTGCCCACACCCGTACATCTGAAGTTGCGCCGGTTGCGCTGGCGGTGGATTGGTGTGGCCGGCACCGCTGAAGCTCACCAACCCCTGGATAAAGATGATCACCGTTTCTCCAGGTGGGATCAGCAGACTGCCGTCACCCTTCTTGGTGAAATTGTTGAAGTGATAGACCCCGGACGTGAAAATGGCGTCGCCGCCCCGGAGATCGTGATGTTGCCGTTTGAGGCGTTGAACGAGACGTTCGCCCCGCCGCCAGGAACGGGCCCGAAAGGAGCAGGCGGACAGGGAATTCTGGGGAGTGAGTCGCTCCAGGGCGCGTTTTCCGTCACCGACCCTGCGACGCCGGACGTGTTGCCGACAATCGAATCACCGGCCTGGGCGTCCCCGGTCACTGTCGCCCCGCCGACGAAGTCAATGAAGCCGTTGGCCCCAACGCTGCCGTCCAACGTGCCGTTATTTTCGATCGTGAGATCCTTATGACCGAACAGCGCCCACTCGAACGGGAGAAACGCGCCCCCGCCCGATTCGACGACGGCGCTGATGCTACGGGTGCCCGCGGCGCCAACACCGCCCCTCCCCTGCACCCGGACGCTGAAGGCCGGCCCGCTCCCGTCATCCACCCGCTGCAACAGCGCGCGAAATGCGGTGCCGTTCTCCGGCAGGCTCGTCCAGTCGAGCATCGCCGTGTCGCCGGGATTGGGCATCAGCGTGTCGTACTCGAGGGAATCCCAGGTCGCCATGATGAGATCCACGCCGGCTTCGGCGGCATAGAAGGCCTTCGCCGACTCGCTCATCTGGGTGGATGCCTTGACCTCGTCGCCCACGGTTCGGACCGAGCCAATCGCCATGATCGCAAGCAAC
>JBFHWR010000279.1:0-5338 GCA_041599395.1 Gemmatimonadales bacterium
GACCAGAAGAGCGTCTTCAGCGTGTGCACGCGCTTGGCGGAATCGATGTCCCTGTTCATTGCTGCTTCCCTGATACTCGGCTTCGGGTAGCGGCCGGGTCAAGAGTGAGACAGTGGAGATTTGCGATTGGCGATTAGCGAGCGGCGATGTGCGATTGGCCCCTCGGAGCGGGCTGGCGCATCCCGGAGCGGGCCTCAGTGAGCGGCGCCCCCGGTTGGGATCGGCATGATGCCACGCGAAACTGCAGGCCGCGGAGGGACGCACCAGGCTGCGGAGAGGCAGTGTCAAAACCGTTGCACGGTGCAGGGTGCACGGCACCTCGGAGCAGGCTGGTGCGTCCCGGAACGGGCGTCAGTGACGGAGCCGGCGAACGGTCACCTTCAAAACCGGATCTTCCCACTCGTGGGCCGCGACCAGATCGCCACCGCCCTGTATACCTGGGTGATGCGTGATCACGTCGCTAGTCGGCGTGCGATTATTCATGCCGTCTCCCGGGACCGCCACCGGCCCGATGCCGCCGCACGGGTCGACGATGCTGGTGTACAGCTCGTCGTTGGCTTCCGTGCCGGCGTCGTATCCCATGGCGTAGAAGGTCTTGGGTTTGAACCCGCCCGGGAGCTTCACGCCGTCGAGCCCGGTGAACCCGTCGTTGGTGCAAATGAGCATGACAGCGAGCGAGAGCCGGTTCGCACTGCCCCGTGCGGTGATCTCCGTCGTCAATGACGTGGGGAACGGCGGTCCGCCGCATCCGATGCACCCGACAGGCACCGTCGTCGCCAGCACGTCGAACACACCAGCTGTACCGCCTACCTCGCCCACGGCGGTCGCCGGAGCCCCGTCCTCCGCAATCAGCCGGATGCCCTCTGACGCGGCCTCGCCCACTTCAAATACGCTTGCCTTCTTCGTGTGAGTCGCGATGACGCCCGGAGAAAACGGCTGGCCCGTGGTGAGGTTCTCGAGCGTCACTTCGTAGACTTTGACGCCGGGCCCGTTCCCGTGACTGGAGAGATTCAGCTCCCCGTCGGCGGCGGGATCAACGCCCATGTTCTCGCTACACCCGCCCGCCGCTACCGGAAGGGCAAGTAGCAGGCTGAGACGAAGCAGTGTCCTCATCATTTCATCCTCCTCTTGACTGTGCGTGTTTTCCGTCGTGAGCATCACAAATGTGGGCCGAGAGCACGACGACGTGAACGGACAAATCCGTTTCTTAGAGGACTCTCACGAAGCTCTAATCTCAGAGTGGGGAGTGGAGAGTGGAGAGTGGAGAGTGGAGAATGCGGAGTGGAGAGTGGAGATGGGGAAAGAGGGGCGCGTTTGGGATCGTGGCTACTCGGTCACCCTCTTATCGCGTCACCAGCTAGTGACGTTTTGCGAACGCAATCAGCGATGTACACCTGCACTTCGCTGACCGCGTTGCGCTTGTGCGATCTCGGCGTTAAGCACTGGGAGCGCCGACCGCGGATCGCTAATGTCCTGCTTCCCGCGCCATCTGTCGAACATACTCATCGCCTGGACGCAATTGACAGTGCAGTTGGGGCTGCAATTCTTTTGCGTCCTGTACTCGCGACGAATGTCCTCCATCGTGTAGTCCTCGATGGGAATCGCCGGGTATCCCCGTTGCTGAGAACACCAGTGGACGAGCCCATCTTCGCAGACGTACAGATAGCGGCCGCCCGCTCGACACTTCCACTGGTTCGGTTTCCCCTCCATCAGGTTCTTTTGGAAGAGCCGGTAGTAGAGGAAGTGCTCGAACGATCGAGAGATCTTCCCGATCTCGCGGTAAGTTGCCCGTTGTTTCGGACTGAGCGGCTTGATGGTGCCCATCCCATCGTGAATGATTCCGACCGATCGGGAGAACCCGTATTGCTTGGCCCGTTTCGCCACCTCGATGGCGTCGGGGGTCCTGTCGTCGCTGATGCCCAGCACGCTATTGATGTGGACCGCGAACTCCGCGTGGTCTCTCAAGAGCCGTAGCTTCTTGTCCAGCACCTTCAGGCTTTTGTGCGACACGTCATCGGGCACCACGTTGTCGATGCTGATCTCGAGTTGCTGCAGCCCGGACGCGTTGAGCTTCCGGACTCGTTTCTCTGTGAGGAGGTAGCCGTTCGTGATCGTCGTCGTGATGATCCCGTACCGGCGGCACTCGCTGATGATGTCCTCCAGATCGGGATGGAGCAGCGGCTCACCCCCGGTGCATGTGATGGCCGCGGTCCTGAGTCGGGCGAGATGAGCGATCCGCCGCTTCATGACGTCCAGCGGTACAGGCTCGGAGACCTTGTCGAACTCGTTGCAGTACGTGCAACTCAGGTTGCAGCGCCGGGTGACGACGAGGTGGGCGAGCAGCGGGTGTTCCCTGGACGCAAACGCGCCCTTCACAAACGAAACCGCAGTTTTGATGTCCTTGGCTCTCATGCGTTTTCCCAGCCCGTGAATCCGGATGCCCGCGTCCTCACCCACAAACGACCGCACCGGCATTCCGGCGACGGCTGTCTTCCCGGTCGGTGGCTCAGGAGTGGCGTTGGGAACCGGGCGTCCAGGAGCGGCGTGAGTGCCGGCAACGTCGCGAGCGAGTGATCGGCGGGAGTGAGACAGGCCCGCTGCAGCAAATGTCGCCCAGGTGCACCTCGCCCGCAATGGGACGGGCGCTGATTCTGGGAAGTTCCGCGGCGCTGCGAGGCCTCGCCGATTGGCGATTGAACTCTTGGTACCGCCGAATCTAGGTCTTACAGGTCATCAACTTCGCATTTCCTCGCAATCACTTGCATTCGGTCGGACTGCGCTCTGTACGCACTGATCTCGAACGGAGACTTAACAAGTTGGCCGATACACACGATCTTGTGATCAGTGAAGCGAGAAATCCTCGAAGTTGCGGGTTTCGTCGGGCTGATTGGTGTGTACGTAGGCTTCAACGAAACGCTCGCCGGAAAGGCCTTCTTCATTATTCCGGCAGTGATCGCGTGCGGCGGATACGCGCTGTATGCTGTTACGGCGAGCCGGAGCACCCGGCTCGAATATGGCATTCGAGTCGATAACATCGGCCGCGCCACCAAGCTCACGGTTCTGGTTCTCGGTCCGTTGGCGGTCGCACTGGTAGGAATAGCAGTGGCGCGGGGAGCGGCTGCGCCTCCACGCTCATTCTATGTCGCGTTGTTGATCTATCCGATATGGGGAATTGTCCAACAGTTTCTCTTCCAATCGTTTCTGCACACGCGTCTGATAAGACTTGGCGTGACGCCGTGGAGCGTGCTGATCGTCGCCGTACTGTTCGCAATCGTGCACCCATCGTCCGCGGGGATGTTCTGGATCACGCTGGTCGGGGGGCTGGCCGCCTCGGCGATCTTCCTCAAGTGTCCAAACATCTTTCCCCTTGGCGTTGGTCACGGCATCCTGGCGGCGTTCGTGTATTACTTGCTCTTTGGGAAGGACCCGTTGGCCACATTTCTGACGTAGTCGGGATCGGTGAGGCGCCCCGGCGAAGCGCCATTCGAGATTGCAGACCCTAAACCCGCGGCTTCAGTCGCGAGGCCCGGAACCCGACGCTATGCCGCAAGGGCTGCCCCCGTCGATGGCTGTCAAGCGTGCCTGCAGGTCGGCGAGCATCTGTTGCTGCGCCAGGATGGTCCGCTGCTGCTGCAACGTGTACAGCGTCAACTCCTCGATCTTTTCCAACAACCGCATCTGCATGTTCGTCATGTTCACTGCGCCGTCCGCCTCGATCTCAGCCGCGCTTGGGACGTTGGGCAGATGGCTGTGCTGCCTGACGAACGCTTCCAAGTCGGACAACGGCATCAAGGCATAATCGTCTGCAAACACGTAGTCGGGCACATCGAGCTGCGTGCCCCCTTGCGCGAAGTAATCACCCCTGATCGTGAGGTTGCCGGCGTCCGTCAACTCGAACTCTGCACCGCCGGTCCCTGAGCGCGAGATGCGGAACCTTGTGTTGACAGAAACGTTTGAGAACTGCCAGAACAGACTACTCCCCAACATCCTGTCCCGCATCTGGAACCCTAGGGGACCCTCGGCTTCGAGTATGAGGACCGAATTGCCTGGTCCCTTGGCCGTCCCGGTGACGATGTGAAGCGGGCTCTCTGGTACGGCTGTACCAACTCCAAAGCCACCGGCGAAGGCCTGGCCTACGAGAGGCTCCGGGGGCGCGCCAGCCATGCTGACGAGCGCACTGGCGGCGACGGCGCTTAGCGTTTGAGTCGTTCGGCGAAGCATCGGATACCTCCTAGCACGCGTCGTGCCGTTACCAAGTCCATTTAGCTTTCCCATCGCCAGACGTAGCGTGGTCATTGGTGCATCTCCGCGACGGCAGCTTCGAGTCGATGCAACGTGGCTTCCAACTCTTTGATTCTCGCCTGCTGTTCCTTGATTGCCTCGAGCAACACCGCCGTGAACTTCCCATATGCGACCGACAAGCGGCCCTGGCTATCCTCATGTACCAGCTCGGGGAACGCCTGCTGCAGCTCCTGAGCGAGGAGGCCAATATGCGACCCGGCGGGACCGGCACCCTCAGTGAAGCGATACGTCACCGCACGAACGGCGCTGAGCTTCCTGAGCACGTCACCGAGCAGCTGAGTGTCTTGTTTGAAGCGGGCGTCGGAGTTCTCTGTCAGCGCGCCGGCGATGGTCAAGTTGCCATTCTTGAGCAGCGTGAATGCGTTAGAAGGAGCTCCGCCAGGAGGCTCTTCCCCGTTTCCGACGACGAGGATCGGGTCCTCGGGGACCCACTCATCCGGGTCACCAGCGATCACGTTATTTCGCCCTAGCGCAGCCGACGCGAGCGCTTGCGCAGTCGTGCCGGCGCCCAGTGCCGTTGAGGCAATGCCGCTGGCGGTCGAGAAGGGCCCCATCGCCGTGGCGCCGGCGGCGCTGGCAGTCGCGTTGATGCCCATGGCGGTAGAGCCCCAGCCGCTGGCAGTCGTGCTTTGGCCCATCGCAGTGGACATGTTTCCGCTGGCAGTCGTTGCGAAGCCCATCGCCGTGGACTGATCTCCGCTCGCGGTCGTGCTGTCGCCCATCGCCGTGGAAACGTCGCCCTCTGCAATCGTCTCAGCCCCCAGAGCCGTGGAAGTCCAACCAATGGCCTCGGTGTTACTGCCCATCGCCGTCGAACCATCACCTTGGGCATTCGTCCCCTGACCCATGGCCGTGGACATAGTGCCGTCAGCAGTCGTGGACTGCCCCATCGCCGTGGAGCCCCAACCGCTGGCAGTCGTCTCGTGACCCATTGCCGTGGAAACGTCGCCCACCGCGGTCGTTGCCCAACCCATCGCTGTAGACGTCCCGCCGCTGGCGATCGTGCTGTCGCCCATCGCCGTTGCACTCCCCCCAC
>JBFHWR010000280.1:0-5329 GCA_041599395.1 Gemmatimonadales bacterium
CAACCCATTGATACGCGGACGATCCGCGATCCGGTGGAGCGACCCATCGCCGCGTTCGAAGAGAGCTACACCCGCATTGACCGATGTGTTGACGAATTGGTCCGCGCCGTTGCCTCCACCCACAATGCCGGCTTGGCCACGTCGCGTTGAGACACAGCGCAACGAGGCCCGTTTACCCGGAGCGGCTCACGGGCCGATTTCAGTCGGGCAGCCGTCGCAGTCCGCAACCCCACCCCGACAGCGTGACGCCAACGTTTCGTGTTCTCGAAGTGCCTGCGCAATAGCGCGCCCCGCAATTCGGTATCCCGTTGGCGACGGATGCCCGTCGTGCGGGAGGAGGTACAGATCTTCGAGCGCGAGCCCGGTGCCTCGTAACACGGGCAGGAGGTCAACCACCATGAGGTCCGCGTCCCCGGCTGTTTGCACCGCCCACCGAATCTGCTCGGGCGTTTTTTTCTGATCCACGGTGTGGTGCGATGGGTAGGCGACGAAAACGAGTGGGACCCCTCGTTGCACCAGGCTGTCGCGTAAGGCAAACAGTCCCTCCGCATAGCGACGCCGGAGACGACGCCGTGACGACGCCGTCGCGGTGTCGGCGCCCTGCGCCGCCGTTTGCGCCCCTGCCACTTGTTCCTCGACCTTTCGCTTGTTGAGCCTCGCCCTGATATCGAGTGCGAAGTTCCACAAAGCCGTGTTGCGAAGCATCGGGTAGGCGATGGAGAGCGGAAACTTTGATTTTTGCCGGCGGTTGTCTGCCAGATCAGACCAGATTGGTGCAATGAGATCCGTGACATCGTTCTCTGAAAACGTGAGGACGACCGCATCGGGATCGAGTGGGAGAGCTCGCTCCGCCATTCTCGTGTGGGTGACGATGGTCGATCCCCCAACCCCTGCGTTGATGACATTGACGTTCCCGCACATGGGGTTGAGCGCTCGCTGGAGGTGGTCGGGAAGCGTTTGATCGTGCCCGACATAGTCGCCATAGGTGAACGAATCGCCGATCATCAGAACCCGGAATTCGTCCCCCGGCTTTGCGCGCTCAAAGTGCTCGCCCCTGTATCCGAGGCTATCGATCACCACGTCATGTTCGAGAGCCGGAATGCGCCTGTCCACGACCTCCTGATTTGGCTTGAACAGACCCGGTACTCGCGCGAATTCCCTGCTGGTGACCGTGGCGACGCCGGCCGTTGGCGCTCGATCGAGCACACGCAGACCGATCTCCGCAGCCACGACGGCCAACACGCAGCCGACGGCGAGGGCGATGACGCGCTCGAGTGTGGATCTCATCCCTGGGGACGGGAGCAGGCCGCTCTGCCGGGCCGCCGCACGAGCGGCGGCCGGTTTTGCGCGTTCGAAGAGATCAAAAGATGGTGTAAATGAACGGCGCCAGCGCCGAGCCCTGTGCGAACACGAGCAGCGCGCCGACCATCACCATCACCAGGATGATGGGCATCAGCCACCATTTCTTTCGCACCTTCATGAAGGCCCAGAACTCGCGAATCAGACTCACGTTTGACACAATGCCACCCTTTGCTGTCCCTGGTTGTCTAGAACTGTCGCCTCATATCGCCCGACGCCGTGTTCCCCCGGTCGACCCAATAGCTTCCGTCGCGCGGGGCGTGCACGACGGGATTGCGACCCAACAGACGCATCACGAGGCCGATCGGCGCGACCACCACGTAGTACACGATCCCCATGACGATCGGCGTCGTGACCTTGGAGATCGCATGGGCCATTCCCATCCATGCGCGCTCCACCGGCCCGAGCTTGGTCGGAATGGCGATTCCCGCCGCCAGCATGACGCCACCGATCCCGCCAGCCACCATGGCGACGGTTTCGTGATGCCGCCACCAGAACAGCCCGCCGAACACCAGGAACGCGATCCCCAGCGTCAGCCCAAACTTGCGCCCCTCCGCCTTACTCAATCCAGCTGAAACTCGTTGCGCCAATCTTCGCTCTCCTCCCATTCGGGCTGATCGTTCTTGTCGAGCAAGAACGGACCGAGCACGAGGTAATCCATGTGCGTCCGCATGAAACACGTGTAGGCGTGCTCCGGTGAGCACACGATCGGCTCTCCACGCACGTTGAACGAGGTATTCACGATCACGCCGCACCCCGTGAGCGATTCGAACTTCTTGATCAGGTCGTAGTAGTCGGGATTCGTGTCGCGGGACACGGTTTGGACGCGTGCGGAATAATCGATGTGCGTGATGGCGGGAACGTCAGACCGTGGAACGTTGAGTTTCTCGATGCCCCACAGACTGCGCTGGTCGTCCGTCATCGGAATCCGACGATCCTCGCGGACCGGAGCCACGAGGAGCATGTACGGTGAATCCGTATCCAGCTCGAAGTAATCCGCCACCCGTTCCCGCAACACACTCGGCGCAAACGGCCGGAAGCTTTCCCGGAACTTGATCTTGACGTTCATTTGCTTCTGCATCTTCGGGCTGCGCGGATCGCCGATGATGCTGCGTGACCCGAGTGCCCGCGGGCCGAACTCCATCCGGCCATTGAACCATCCCACGACTTTCTCGTCCGCGAGGATCGCGGCCGTTCGATCCAGCAAGGCCTCTCGGTCCAGGCGCTGGTAGGTTGCGCCCTGCGCATCCAAGAACGCTTGGATGCGCTCAGGCTCGAATTCCGGCCCGAGGTATGCCCCCTTCATCGAA
Organism: Gemmatimonadales bacterium; assembly: GCA_041599395.1. Taxonomy (GTDB): domain Bacteria; phylum Gemmatimonadota; class Gemmatimonadetes; order Gemmatimonadales; family GWC2-71-9; genus JBFHWR01. The sequence goes on from JBFHWR010000280.1 coordinate 2,670, forward strand.
TCCTTCCCGGGCACGACGGTGCGCGGCTTTCCGAGATGCCGATGCCAGATCAATTGCGCAACGCCAAGCGCGCCGCCCGCGTCACCCGCAGCCGGCTGAATCCAGATCGATTTGAAAGGGCCCTCGCGCAAGAGGCGTCCGTTACCCACACAGTTGAGTGCGACCCCCCCCGCCATACAGAGGGTGTCCAACCCCGTCTCACGATGGGCGGTTCGACCCATCCGCAACATGATCTCCTCACACACATCTTGCACGGAGCGCGCGAGATCCATTTCGCGTTGCGTAATCTTCGACTCGGGTTTGCGAGGCGGACCACCAAAGAGCTTTCCGAACTTCCCGTTCGTCATGGTCAGCCCGGAGAGGTAGTTGAAGAACTCCTGGTTCAGCCTGAACGAACCGTCGTCCTCGAGGTCAATCAGCTCCTCGTAAATCAAATCGACATACTTGGGCTCGCCGTACGGAGCGAGACCCATCACTTTGTATTCGCCCGAGTTGACCTTGAATCCCGTGAAGTACGTGAAGGCGGAGTACAACAGCCCCAGGGAATCCGGCCAGTTGAGCTCCTTGAGAAGCTTGATGTCGTTGTCGCGGCCAACCCCGATCGAGGCCGTTGCCCACTCGCCAACCCCGTCAATCGTGAGGATCGCGGATTCTTTGTAGGGTGAAGGAAAGAACGCGCTCGCGGCGTGCGACTCGTGGTGCTCCGCGTACAACAGCTCCCCTTCGAAGCCCAGCCCGGTTCTGAGCTGCTTCTCCATGTGCAGCTTTTCTTTGATCCACAGGGGGGCGGCTTTGAGAAACGAACGGTATCCCTTGGGGACGACGCCGAGGTAGGTCTCGAGAATGCGCTCGAACTTGAGGAGCGGCTTGTCGTAGAATCCAACGTACGCCAGGTCCCCCGCCTCGATCCCGCCGGCTCGGAGGCAGTATTCCACCGCGTTTTCCGGAAACGACGCGTCTCCCTTCTTCCTGGTGAACCGGTCTTCCTGGGCCGCCGCGAGAATCTCGCCGTCGCGAAGCAGGCACGCCGCGCTGTCGTGGTAGAATGCCGAGATACCCAGGATGTCGATCTGCGTCATGTTCTCAAACGGTTCCTTGTGCTCGGCCAACGAGTGGTGATGTCCAGCCCCATAATTGCCTGCAAAACGCGGGCACCGGCGCGGACAACCGGCCGGCGTCCCTAACTACGTTTGAATTCATGGACTTCGAGGCCTGCCCCATCAAAAGCCACCCCCCGATTGCCGTCGGTCGTTGCACGATTGCAACAGCGTCAACCAAACACCATCACGCCCCGGGGCTTCCTCACGCGATACAGCGTACCATCCCGGACACCCCCGGACCGTGATGGGAGCCACACAGCCCATCGCGGGGCGCTGAACGGAGTGGCGGTTCGGGCGTTAGACGCCGGCCAGTCGAAGGACCTCCTTGGTTCCGAAGAAGCCGGCCGCCCCCACAAAGAACGCCAACGGCAGCCGCCAGCCCTTCTTTCCCTGGAACTCCGGGACGAGGTTCGACGCGGCAACGTAGATCGTCACACCGGCCGAAAGCGCCAGCCCGCGGGAGGCAAGAAAGCCCACGCGATCCGTCGCGAGAACACCCGCGACCGTTGCCACACCCAGTAGGGCGGCACTGCCGATGGCGCGGGCGGGCGTCGCCCCTCCGGCAACCTGAATGCTGGAGATCGTCACACCTTCCGGCAGCTTGTGGAGGAGAATCGCCAGAAACAGCAGCAGGCCCAGGCTCTCGCTCACTGCAAATCCACTGGCAATTGCGACCCCATCGAAAAACGTGTGGAGCAGAAGCCCCACCAGCGCGGACACGCCGGCAAACTGGCTGACATCGTGGGTCTCTTCTCCGAAATGGAAATGCTCGGTCGCGGTATGTTGCGAGAGGTGAACCAGGAGATAGCCAACCAAAACATACAGAGCCGCTTGCTCCGCATCACCACTGCCAAAGGCCTCCGGCAGCACTTCGACAAACACGACGGACAACATGAAGCCGGCGCCAAACGCGATGAAGCCTTCACTCAACTTGAGGCTAAGCCGCGCGCCTTTCGCGGCAGCCACGCCGCCGGCCACGTTGCCAAGCGCGGCAATGAATGCGTATGCAAGCGCGCTCAAGCGGAGGTGCTCGTCCCGCCGGTCGAGCCACCGATCGAGCGTGCTCGACGGAGGAGGGCGTCGCGGTTGTTCTGCGCGGGATCGTCCAGAACCGTGTCCAGCAACGCCCGCAGCGTGGTTCCCACGGCCGGACCTTCGGCAATCCCGAGTTCGAGCAAATCGTCCCCGTCGACAGCGAGGTCGGCCAGCGAGAGGGGCGCTCCGGATTCACGCACGTGTTCGACCGCGCGGAGCAGGAGGGTGTCTGTTCCGGAGGCCTCGTGAATCGTCACGAGATCGTCGGCAGCGTCCCCAACACGCGAAAGCCAGCGGCGGACTTCCACGTCGGAGTCCGAGTCCGGGACGGCATCGCGAAACGCCAGGATCCGTGCGCCGCGCTCGATCTCGGCGTTGGAGCAGCGGAGGCGTTTGAGTGTCTTGCCGGCGTCGCGGGACAGAACGCTCGTCAGGAGAACCGGATCCCGAGCCGGAAACCGGACCAGGCTCGCGAGCGTGTGCTCTTCCTGTCCCACCACCTCTGGCAACCAGATCGCGGTTGCA
>JBFHWR010000281.1:0-5303 GCA_041599395.1 Gemmatimonadales bacterium
ACGAGGCGGGGATCACGGCGGAACAGGTCGACGCGATCATCCTGGGCACGGCGTCGCCGGACCGCTTGCTCCCGTCCACGGCGTGCGATCTCCAGGCTGAACTCGGCGCAACGAACGCAGCCGCGTTCGACGTGCATGCCGCGTGCAGTGGATACGTGTACGGACTCACCTTGGCCGAGGGGATGATCGCCACCGGCGCAGCAACCAACGTCTTGGTGTGTGGCGCCGAACGTCTCTCACGGATCACCAATTACAAGGACCGCGCAACGGCGATTCTGTTCGGGGACGGTGCGGGAGCAACACTCGTCCGTCCGTCCAGCAATGGGAAACGCGGGATCCTCGCGGCGTACCTCAAGTCGGATGGCAGGCTGGCCGAGTTACTCTACCGCCCTGGCGGAGGCGGCGTCCATCCCCCGGACGAAAAGCTCCTCGCCGACAACAGCTACTACATTGCGATGGCTGGACGAGAAGTGTTCAAATCCGCCGTTCGCTCGATGGCGGATGCCTGTGACCACGTGCTCGAGCAGGCCGGCGTCTCTGCCGATGCCATCGATGTGCTGATTCCACACCAGGCAAACGTGCGAATCATCGAGGCCACGGCCAAACATGCTGGTGTCCCGATGGACAAGGTATACGTGAACGTGGATCGGTACGGCAACACGTCGGCAGCGTCGATCCCGATCGCGTTTGACGAGTGTGTCAGGGAGGGGAAGATTCGGGCGGGGTCGCTGGTGCTGCTGGTCGCGTTTGGAGGTGGGTTCACCTGGGGCAGCGTCTTAGTTCGGTGGTGAAGCGCGCTGTCCTGCTCTGTCCGGGCCAGGGGGCGCAGCGGGTGGGGATGGGGCGAGATCTCGCTAAGCGGTTTGCCAGTGCCAAATTCCTGTTTCAGGCTGTTGACGACGCGTTAGGCTTTCGGCTCTCCTCGCTGATGTGGGACGGGCCCGAGGCTGACTTGACGCTGACCCACAATGCGCAGCCTGCAATTCTCACACACACGCTCGCGGTATTCTCGGTGATTGCTGAGGCGATTGCCCCGGTAGCCGCTGCGGGCCATTCGCTGGGAGAGTACAGTGCCTACGCGGCGGCGGGTTCCCTGACCCCAGTCGATGCCGCATCGCTCGTGAGGAGGCGGGGAGAATTGATGCGCGCCGCCGGCCGCGAACGACCGGGATCGATGGCTGCCGTGCTCGGGCTCGAGACAGGGCGGGTGGAAGCCGCCTGCGCCGCCGCGAGTTCGGCCGACCAGGTCGTCGTCGCCGCGAACATCAATACGCGTGATCAAACAGTCGTGTCCGGAGATCCGCGCGCGGTGGAGGCCGCCGGGAAGCGGTGCCAGGAAGCCGGCGCCAGGCGGGTGCTCCCGTTGAAGGTGAGTGGCGCCTTTCACTCGCCACTCATGCAACCGGCACAAGACGGGCTGCTGTCTGCGCTGGCGAGCGTCGAGTTCCGAGACCCGGAATTCCCCGTGATCGCCAATGCCACGGCCGAACCAGTGGGAGAGGCAGATGTGGCGAGACAGCGGCTCGGGGAGCAGTTGACGGCGCCGGTCCGCTGGGTCGCTTCGATGGAGCGAGCGGCCGAACTCGCCGGTGCGACCCCGGTCATCTACCTGGAGATCGGACCGGGCAACGTGCTTTCCGGCCTCCTCAAGCGCATCGTTCCCGGCGCCTCGACCATCGCACTGGGGACGGCCGACGACGTGGACGGCTTTCTCCGGCAAGCGGCATGATCGATCTGCACGGTGCCGTGGCACTCGTGACCGGGGGATCGCGCGGCATCGGGCGAGCGGTTGCTGCACGGATCGTCGAAAGTGGGGGACGCGTCGCCATTGTCGGGCGGGATGGAGCGGCAGCGGCGAACGCGGCGGAGGAGTTGGGGGGAGTTGACCGCGCAATCGGTCTCCAGGCTGACGTGTCACAGGGTCAGCAAGTTGCCGCAGTCGTGACCGAGACCGAAAAGCAGCTCGGGCCGGTAGACATCCTGGTCAACAACGCTGGGCTGGCGCGTGACGGCGTGGTAGTTCGCATGAGCGAAGAACAGTGGGACACGGTCCTGGACGTGAACCTCAAGGGGGCGTTCAACACGATCAAAGCGGTTTCGCGGAGCATGATGAAACGTCGCTCCGGCCGCATTGTCAACATCACCAGTGTCGTGGGGCTCACGGGCAATCGAGGGCAGGCGAACTATGCCGCCTCGAAGGCGGGGTTGATTGGGCTCACGAAATCCGTCGCGAAGGAGCTGGCGTCACGGAATATCCTGGTGAACGCGGTCGCGCCCGGATTCATCACCACGGAGATGACGGACGAGTTGCCGGAGGCGACACGGGAAGCCCTACGTGACCAGATTCCCCTGGGTCGGCTCGGCACGCCAGAGGATGTGGCCGGGGTGGTAGTCTTTCTGTCATCCCCCCTCGCCGACTACATTACGGGCCAAGTGGTGGTCGTTGATGGCGGGATGGTCATGTAGCGAACCTATAGCCAGTCTGAGGATGGTCATGAGCGATCTCGATGGAAGAGTGATAGACATCATTGTGGAAGAGCTGGGCGTCGAGCGGGAGAAGGTGTCCGAGGATGCGAATTTCATGGAGGATCTCGGGGCGGACAGCCTGGACACTGTTGAACTCGTGATGGCGTTCGAGAAGGAATTCGACCTCGACATTGCCGACGAAGAGGCCGAGAAACTGCGTACCGTTGGTGATGCGCTGAAATACCTGCATCAAAAGCTGGAGGCCTGACGCCTGTGGCGCGACGGGTCGTGGTGACGGGGATGGGGGTCGTGTCGCCGCTCGGCAAGTCGGTGGAAGAAACGTGGGATGAGCTGGTCGCAGGCCGGTCGGGAGCCGGGCCCATTCAGCGGTTCGACCCAGCCCAGCTCGACGTCCGGTTTGCCTGCGAGGTGAAGGACTTCGATCCGCAGGAGTACATGGATCGGAAGGATGCCAAACGCGCTGATCGGTACGCGCAATATGCCATTGCGGCGGCGGAAGCCGCGGTGCGCCGGGCAGGGCTCAACGGTACGCTGCCGAGTCCCGACCGCACCGGAGTCCTCATCGGGAGCGGCATCGGGGGAATCTGGACGTTCGAGGAACAGTGCAAGGCGTTTCTCGAGAAGGGACCGAAACGGGTGTCTCCCTTCTTCGTGCCCATGTTCATTCCCGACATTGCCTCTGGGCTCGTGTCCATCCGATTCGGGGCCAAAGGACCGAACTACTGTACGGTGTCCGCGTGCGCGTCATCGGCGCACGCGATTGGGGAGGCGTTTCGCCTGATCCAGTCCGGAACTGCAGACATGATGATCGCGGGCGGGGCGGAAGCCGCGGTCACGCCCCTCTCCATCGCGGGGTTCCAGAACATGAAGGCGCTGTCGACGCGTAACGACGAACCGGCAAAGGCGTCCCGGCCGTTTGACAAGGACCGCGACGGTTTCGTGATGGGCGACGGAGCCGGGATCGTGGTGCTGGAACACCTCGAGGGCGCGATGGACCGGGGGGCGGACATCCTTGGTGAAGTAGTGGGATATGGAATGAGCGGCGACGCCTACCACATGACGCAGCCGGCTCCCGGTGGGGAAGGCGCCCGTCGTTCCATGGAACACTGTCTCGCCGATGCGAAACTCGATCCGACGGATGTTGGTTACATCAATGCGCACGGGACCTCGACTCCGCACGGCGACATCGCTGAGACCAAAGCGGTCAAAGATGTCTTTGGCGACCACGCGATGTCACTCGTCATGGGGTCTACGAAGTCGATGACCGGGCATCTGCTTGGCGCGGCGGGCGGGTTGGAATTCGCCGTGTGCTTGTTGGTCATCGACCGCAACACGATTCCACCGACGATCAATCAGGACACGCCCGATCCGGAGTGCGACCTGAACTGTGCCCCGAACGTGGCGATCCAGCGCGAGGTCGACGTCTGCGTGTCGAATTCGTTCGGATTCGGTGGCCACAACGTGAGTTTGGCCGTGCGCCGGTATCAGTCATAATGGAATACCATGATTCCCCTCACTGATCCACGCCTCGAACCGATCGCTCGCAAAGTGACAGCCGGAGAACGGCTGTCTGCTCTAGACGGGGTGGCGCTGTTCGAGAGTTCGGATCTCTTGGGGATCGGAGCGCTCGCAAACGCGGTGAACCGTCGGCGATATGGAGATCGCGTCTTCTTCAGCGCAAACCAACATATCAACCCGACCAATGTCTGCATTCTCCGCAACACCTGCACGTTTTGCTCCTTCGCGCGGTTGCCGAAGGAAGAGGGCGCCTACACGCGGACGCTCGACGAGGTTTTTGCCGAGGCGGAAGCGGCACGCGACATGCCCACCCGCGAGTTCCACATCGTGGGGGGGCTGCATCCCACGCTTCGGTTGGCGTATTACACGGATATGATTGCGGGGCTGAAGGAACGACACCCAACGGTCCACATCAAAGCGCTGACTGCGGTCGAAATCGCCCATCTGGCGCGCATCGAACGCACTACGTTCAAGAAGGTATTGGAGGAACTACGTGCAGCCGGTCTCACCAGCCTTCCCGGAGGCGGGGCGGAAATCTTCAGCACGGCGGTTCGGGCGACGATTGCCGACCGCAAGCTGGCTGCCGCGGATTGGCTTCGCGTGCACCGCGAGGCGCACGAACTCGGCATACCGAGTAATTGCACGATGCTGTATGGTCACGTGGAAACGTACGCAGACCGTATCGCTCACCTCGAGCAACTGCGAGCCCTCCAAGACGAGACCGGTGGGTTCCTCACCTACATACCCCTGGCCTATCACCCCGATCACAATGAGCTCGGTGAAGAACTTGGCACGGTCGGGACGGCGACGACGGGGTTCGAGGATTTGAAGAACATCGCCGTCGGGCGCCTGTTTTTCGACAACATTCCACACGTGAAGACGCACTGGCCGATGGTCACACCGTTCGTCTCACAAATTGCTCTCGAATTCGGCTGCGCCGACGTCGAAGGCACCGTCGTGTACGAGCGGATCTACCACGATGCCGGCGCGCATACGCCCATGATGCTGTCGTATGGAGAACTGGTACGGCTCATCAAGGGTGCGGGTCGGGAGCCGGTAGAGCGGAACTCGCTGTACGAAACCGTGCGGACCTTTGAGCCCGACGATCCGATCTTTCGTCCGGAGGGGGACGAGCTGGGTGGACCGGTTTCGCCCGATGTTGCGGCGCTCGTCGGTGCGGGACGGGCGTGATGCGACTCGGACGCATCGGCTACATCAACTGCTATCCGGTGTATGGCGCGATCGACCGGGACATCGTTCCGGTGGACGCAGAGCTGGTCACCGGAACGCCCACCGAG
>JBFHWR010000282.1:0-5284 GCA_041599395.1 Gemmatimonadales bacterium
CGCGCGGCCGGTTCGATATGGTGGCGCGCCATCTGGCGCGGCGCGATACGGCGGCTGCCATCGCCCTCTACGCGGAGGAGTCGCGGGTACGGGGTCCCCGGCGGCGCGCCGCCGAGTATTTCCAGGCGGCGTTGCGCGCAGCCCAGGGTGACAGTCTGGAGGCCCGTGGCATGTGGGCGGCGCTCACGCGGTCGGACTCGTTGGGCTATTACGGCACGATGGCGCGCGACATTGCGGGTCTGCCGCCCATGAGAATCGAGCCCGTTCGCGCCGGCTCGCTCTCCACCCGTGCCAACCGGGTTCTTGGCCTGCTCGATTTCTTCCGCGCCGCCCGATACCAAGCAGAAGAAGACATCCTCATCGACCACATCTTCGCCGCCGAGACCGGGTCTGCCAGCGAGTGGTTGGACCTGGCCGAAGGCTTGATCGAACGGGGGCGAACGGCCGAGGGTGTGCGCCTTGGGTGGCGCGCGGCCCGCGTGTTGACGCTGAATCATCCGCGAGTGTTGCGGGCCATTTTCCCGTGGCCGATGCGTGAGGCAATCGAGGCAGAGGCCCGCAAGTTCGGTGTCGATCCCTACCTGGTTGTCGGGCTCATCCGCCAGGAATCGGCGTTTCGGGTGTCGGTCGTGTCGCACGCCGGTGCGCACGGCCTGATGCAACTGATGCCGCCCACTGCCCGGCAGGTTGCGAGACGCCTGGGTATGGGTTGGGACCGTTCCCTGCTTCACGTTGCGGATGCGAACCTGCACATGGGGATCTACCATTTCGCACAACTGCTCAAGCGGTACGACGGTGACGTGGTGCCGGCGCTTGCGGCGTACAATGCCGGGAGCACGCCCGTCAGGCGGTGGCTCCGCTACCCCGAGGCCGGTGACGCCCCGCGCTGGATCGAGCGCGTTCCGTATCGGGAGACCAGGGGCTACTTACAAACGGTGCTCCGAAACCGGGCACTCTACCGCGCCCTCTATCCTCAGAGCGACTGACGGCCGGACGTAAGCCGGTGACCGGCGCCGATGTGCGGCGAATCCTCCATGCCCTGACAGCGGGCATCCTCCTGATCGTTCCTCTCTCCTCTTGGGTGTTCTTTCGCGGGTTCGTGATCGCGCTTGCCGTCACGGCGGCTGCAGTTGACGCGCTCCGGCGGCGTCACGCCGGTGTGCGACAAGTGCTTACGCGCTACGTTCCCGTGTTCCGCACGGCGGAGCTGACCCGGGCGAGCGGAGCGGTTTGGCTCATGACGGGATATGCCATTGCAAGCTGGGCTCCGCCGAGGCCGGCCGTTGCCGGCATCCTCGTTGCGGCGCTCGCCGACCCGGTCGCGTCGGCGGTGGGGTCCATGGGTAAACGGTCCAGTGGCAAGACATGGAGAGGTACCTCGGCGGCAGTACTCGTTGCGGGCGGGGTCCTCTGGGTCATTGGTCTCCCGATTCTCCCCCTCTGTGCGATTGCCTTGCTCGCCGGAATGCTGGAGCGCTGGCCGGGCCCGTTCGATGACAATGTGGTGTTGGCTCCGGGGGTGGCTGCGGCGGTCTGGGTGGCTGGTGGGGTCTTTGCTTGACATCCTCGCGCACGGTGCCGCAACATAGGGTCCAGTCTGGGCGCCCCGCGTCCTTCTCACCTCAATTCCCACGTAGGAGGTTTTGGATAATGCCAAAGGGGAAGGTGAAGTGGTTCAATGAAGCAAAGGGTTACGGGTTCATCGAGCGGGAAGAGGGGGAGGACGTCTTCGTACATTTCTCGGCGATTCAGGCGGAAGGGTACAAGACCCTTCGGGAGGGACAGGACGTCGAGTTCGAGGTTGCGCAGGGCGACAAGGGAGTACACGCCAACAACGTTACCAAGCTCTCATAGCATCTCCGTGTTGACGGCACCGGCCCCGCCCGATCCCGGGTGGGGTCGGAGGTCGCGAGTTTCCACGCGCCCACCACGGCGCCGCGCCGGTTTCCAGAATCACCTTGTCGGAACCCATCTACCTGATTGACGGCTACGCGCTGATCTACCGCGCGTTCTTCGCCATGATCAGCCGTCCGCTTCGCACCACACGCGGCGAAAACACGTCGGCGGTTTGGGGGGTCGCGAACTTCCTGCACCGACTCTTCGAACGCTACGAGCCGGCATACGTCGCCTGGGTGCACGACTCGGGGACGTCTTTTCGCACCGACACGTATCCGGAGTACAAGGCCACCCGTCAAAAGTTGGACGAGGAGCTGCAGGAGGATTTCGACCGTTCAATCGAGCGGATTCTCTCGCTGCTCGAGGCCTTCAACGTGGCGTTGGTGGAGGTCGCGGGTTACGAAGCCGATGACGTGATAGGAACGCTGGCCGCTCAGGCGGAGGAGCAGGGGAAGGACGTCGTGATCGTCTCGGGTGACAAGGATTTTTACCAGTTGATCTCGCCGCATGTCACTCTCCTGAACCCGGGCCGGGGCGGCCCGGCGGCGGTCGAGGAGCAGCGCGTCGACCAAGGCAATGCTTCGGAGCGTCTGGGCGTGCCACCCGAGCTGGTGGTGGACTACCTGGCTCTTGTGGGTGACGCATCCGACAACGTGCCCGGGGTAAAAGGCGTTGGCGCCAAGACGGCCAAGCTGCTGATCGACGCGTATGGCGACCTGGATGAGATCTTGGCGCACGCCGCGGAAGTGAAAGGGAAACGTCCACGGGAGGCGTTGCAGGCGTATCAGGACAACGCGCGTCTCTCCCGCGACCTCGTGACAATTCGGCGCGACGTTCCGGTTGCCTTGAACTTGGACGAGCTAGCCGTCGACCCACCGAACGTCGGCCAGCTCATCCAGATCTATACGGACCTGGAATTCCACACCCTGGTGACCAAACTGGAAGCGCCCGCAGTGGCCGGGGACGCGACCCACCGGCAATGTGTGGTGGTCAACTCGGCACCTGCCGCCGCTCGGGTGGTGGACGACATACGCAAGGCGGGCGAAGCCGTCATACACGCGGTGACGGCACGGCCGGGCGCCAGACGCGGGAACCTGGTGGGGCTTTGTCTCGCGCTCGCAGACGGCCGCGCCTGGTACCTCCCACTGCAACACCGGCCCGCGGATGGCGAGCTACTCGACACGGATCCCATCGCGAACCTTCCGTCGCTCAGCGACGCCGCGATGCACCCGGTCAAGGCAATGCTCGAGAGTGCCGAGGTGTCGAAGGTAGGACACGATCTCAAGGATACGTGGCTGGCCCTCAGGAGCGCGGGAGTTGAGCTGGGCGGGGTGAAGTTCGACTCCATGCTTGCGAGTTTCGTCATCGATCCGGGCCGCCGGTCGCACGATCTCGCCGTTCACGCAATGGAACAGCTGGGAATCCGCGTCAGCTCGTACGATCAAGTGGCCGGAAAGGGGAAAGAGGAACGGCCATTTGACGAGGTGCCGGTCCAGGCGGCCGCCGAGTACTGTAGCGAGATCACCGGCGCCATCGTCCGCCTGCGACCGCCGTTCGACACGCAACTCGATGCCGTGGCCGGCCGGCCGCTCTTTGCAGAGGTCGAGGTCCCGCTCATCGGGGTGTTGGTGGACATGGAGTGGCACGGGATCGCGATTGACACCGAGGAGCTGCACAGGCTCTCTCGGGACTTCGGCGCCGAGCTGCGGCAACTGGAGCACGAGATCTACGAGCACGCCGGCGTCGAATTCAACATCAACAGCACGCAGCAGCTACGGCACATCTTGTTTGAGAAGCTTCAACTCCCGGTGGTCAAACGCACGAAGACGGGTCCATCAACCGATGCCGGTGTGCTGAGCCAGCTTGCTGCCATGAGCTTCGACGTCCCGCGGCTGTTACTCGAATACCGCGAGCTGACCAAACTCAGGTCCACCTATGTCGACGTGCTTCCGGAATACGTGAACGCGGAGACCGGTCGCGTGCATACGCGGTTCAACCAGACTGGGGCGGCAACCGGCCGGCTGTCATCCTACGACCCCAATCTGCAGAACATTCCGGTGCGCACGCCGAGGGGCGAGCAGATCCGGCAATGTTTCGTTGCGACGCCTGGCACCCAACTCATCGTCGCGGATTATTCGCAGATCGAGCTGCGGTTGCTCGCGCATCTGTCGGAGGACCCGGCGTTCATCGCCGCGTTCAAGCGCGGCGGTGACATTCACCGAGAGACGGCCGCGGTCATCTTCGACGTGCCGGTTGCGGAGGTGACCGGCGAGATGCGCGCGCGGGCCAAGACCATAAACTTCGCGACGATCTACGGACAGGGTCCGTTTGCCTTGGCCCGGCAGCTCGACATCTCGCAGGACGAAGCGCGAGAGTTCATCAGGCTGTATTTCGAACGGTTTGCCGGGGTGCGCCGATTCCTCGACGAGACAATCGAGCAGGCACGGCACCTTGGGTACGTCGAAACGATTCTGGGACGGCGCCGCTATATCCCCGAGCTCAAGGATCCGGCCCACAACGTGCGCGCGTTGGGCGAGCGCACCGCCATGAACTCGCCCATGCAGGGCTCCGCGGCCGATCTGATCAAAGTTGCCATGATCCGGTTGTCGGAAGCACTGAGCGACGGCCGCCACGAGACACGGCTACTGCTGCAGGTGCATGACGAGTTGGTCCTCGAAGGGCCGGTCGAGGAAGTGGAAGCCGCGTGTGGGATCGTACGGCGTGAGATGGAGAATGCCGCCGACCTGAGTGTCGACCTGGTCGTCGATGTTGGTGTGGGAGCCAACTGGCTCGACGCAAAGAAATGAAGGGTCTACGAGGAGCGAGTCACGCGGAGGTCAGTGGATTCGTTCTCGTTGCGCTGTTCACCGTGATCCTGGGAGTGCAGGTGATACGGGTGTTTGGTCAGAATGCGACGGTCGATGAGATCGTTGACGACCTGCAGAGTGTCGCCCTCCACCAAACGTCGTACCATCGCGACCGCGGAATATACGGTTCCGATGTGGCGACGCTCGAAGAACGCGGGTTCGTCAAAAACCCGGCCGTCCATTTCGCCGTTCACGAAGCAACCCGCATCGGATGGTCCGTGACCGCGCGGCACGAACGCACAGCCGTTCGCTGTTACCTGTTCGTTGGCGATGCGTCGCCGGTGGGAACGGCGTCACAGTCCGGAGTCGTGGCGTGTGAATGAAGTGGTGTGGCACGAGTTCGAGCGCCGCCGCGCCGGAATGGTGCACGCGTTGGCTGGAGGGCTTTGGTTGCATCGCTTCACGCTCGACGGAGAGCCGATGGCGCACCTCGTTTCCTCAGACCGGGAGTTGTTGCTGTTGGCGGGGCGGCGGCTGGAATTACGAGAGGAATGGCTCCAATACAAGCCGCTCAAACAGCC
>JBFHWR010000283.1:0-5267 GCA_041599395.1 Gemmatimonadales bacterium
CTCTCAGCCTTCGCTGCCGCCACGATGGGAAACGACGGGCTGGGTTCCTATACGCACGACATTGATGGCGTGAGTGCTGTGATGTTCAACGAGGATCACATGAATCTCGACATCGATCCCGTGGGTCGCGGCAAGAAGGCCAAAATGGTTCGTACAATCTGTTTCGATTTCACCCAGCGCGTGGACCCGGGTGTTGGGATCGGGTTGCCCTTCAGCACCCTGTGCACCGACGGTGCAGGAGTACCGGAGGTCCGGTACGTTCTGTGGAACACGAGCGATCAGCGAGACGCCACCGGGACACCGGTTGAGCTTGGCGCCATGGCTCCCGGCGACGTGATTGGTGCAGATTCGCGATTGATCGTCGGTCTTCTCGACAGCGGGCCGCTAGACGGCATGCTCAAGGTGCGTTTCGGCGACCGTGAGGGCCAAAACGTAACGAACGCCTGTGGGCTCGTGGGTGACGAAGGGATAACTCGCGTTACGGTAACGGCGTTGGGGGATTCGGACGGCGATGGGAACGCGGATGCCTGGCACATCGACGCACCGGCCAAGGTGGCGGCGGTCACACGCGCGCCTCCGCATGAGGGCTTCGTAGAGTGCCGAGGGCGATACGAGATGTCGTGGTCGGCCACGCTGACGAAGAACTGACCTTTTGGGGCGGCTACGTATCTGGGCATACTTTCTACCACGACGCTGATGCACTGACGGTGTCGGTGGGCCCTCAACCGCACCACCCCTGAGCCACTGGTGGCAACCATTGTGCACCAGTGTTGACCCCAGGATAAGACGAGTGCGTAACGTTCGCGGTGGGAGGTCTAAAATGAAGCGCTTTGTTCTCTCAGCGCTGACTTCTCTCGGCCTCGTGGCCTGCGAGGAAATGATAGAGCCCGTGCTGGAAAATAATATGCCCACACCGCAATTCGCGGTGACAGCAGCCAGCGATTACGTCGCCGTGGATCTCGGGACCCTCGGTGGCTAGGTAGCTACCGCCGCTCACGTCGCTCGCGGCCCGTGACGTCGGCGATCTGTGAGGATCTGCGTTTATCTGCGTGATCTGTGGCCCCAAATCCTACAGGGCCCACTGCTCGCAACAATTGTCGGCATTGCTGTGCCCACGCTGCGCGAAATTGTAACGGTAAACGTAACAAACGCAGCACCATCCGAGTGCGCAGCTTCACAGAGTCTCCACATACTCCTCGCTGGATCTTCAAGCGGGTCTCCCGCGCGGCGGGTATCTTGAGAGCAAGATGGAGGAACACGCAAGCGGGGGGTGGCTCTCCTGATCCAAGGCCTGTGAGACACTGAATGGCGACTTTCAGAGACGTCCGACGACGCACCCTCCTGCTCTTCGTACTCGGGATCGCGCTGCCGAGTGTGCTGCTCGGTTACCTCGCCTTGCGCGGCATCCGGAACGACCAGGCGCTGCTGGAGCGCGCGCGGCGCGAAGACCTCAGGCGGATCGCGTCCATCACGGTGGCCGCGCACGACTCTGACCTCGTCGCCGCGGGTCGGGCTCTGGACTCGACTCTCGCGCACGCCGAATCCATGGGTGAGGTTGCTGGACCTTTTTTGACGGAACTCACTGCTCGTCATCCGCTCATCGAGGCAGTGTTCGGATTGTCTTCCGACGGGGTGATCGACGAGTTCGTGTCACCGGATGTGCTCTTTCACGCGTCTGACGAGCGCGCTGTGAGTGTTGAGCCACCCTTAGCTGGTGCTGAACTGACGCGATTGGAAGTGGCCCGGCGACTCGAGTTACGTGAGGGCAAGCCGACGGAAGCGCTTGCAGCGTATTCGCGCCTCGTCTCCGGGAGGTCAGACGCGCGCGTTCGTGCCGAAGCCCTTGGCGGTATTGCTCGCATCCACAGACATGACCGCGACTTCGACGAGGCAGCTAACAGCTATCGGCGACTCGAGGCGGAGTTCGGTCGAGTCTTGACCGGTGGCGGCATCTCGTTCGGCATTGTCGCACAATTGGAATTAGGTCACACCCAGGCGCTCGCCGGCGACACCGCCGGTGCCGTCCAGACCCTCGTGGATCTCTATGCTCACCTGATTCGAACTGAGCGCGGGCTATCGAGGGCCCAGTTCTCGTTCATTGTTGGCCGCCTGCGACAAACCGTGGACGAACTACTCGTGGATTCGAGCAGTGCGCCGATGGCGGCGATCAGTGACACCGTTCGGGCCCTCTCGCAGGAAGAAGACCTGGCCCGAGCTGGGACCGAGCGATTACTGACATTTCAAACGTCGGCCGGCGCGGCGTTGCTCGCGCGCCAGACCCGCCGATCTGAGAATTCCGGCACGCGTTACGGTCGCACGACCATCGAGTTGCAAGGCCAAGCGTTCTACCTGATGGTTCGTGAGCAGCGCTCCGAGAGTGCGGATGAAGCAGGTGCGTGGGGCCTTCTCCTCGATCCTGAGATAATGGAAGCTCGTCTCGTTTCCGCGCTCGCAACCGAGACGGCCGCGGAGCAGGTCCGATGGGCACTCCGAGGGTCGGCTGGTGACGTGCGCCATGCGTCCGGCGACCTGGATGCCGGGGTCCCGGCCGTGAGCTCGGGTCTGCCCGAGGGGGTTCCGCCGTTCACCATCGAACTCTTTCCGCCGGAGGCTGGTTTCGTCCAGACTCTCCTCACCTCACCGCGAGGTGTCTTCTTCTATGCCTTTTTCCTTCTCGCCGGGATTCTGATCTTCGGCCTTGCCCTCACGCTGAGTACCGTCTCCCACCAGCTCGAGTTGGCTCGGATGCAGTCCGACTTCGTGTCTACAGTTTCGCACGAGTTCAAGAGCCCGCTGACCGCGGTCCGCCAAATTGCCGAGATGCTGCAGTCAGACAAGGTCCGCTCAGATGAGAAGCGACGTAGATACTATGATGTTCTCGTCGAGCAGAGCGAACGGTTGTCGCTGCTGATCAACCGGGTGCTGGACTTCGCGCGGATGGACAGCGGTCACCACACGTTCGACGTCCGCCCCGTCGATGTCAGCCAGTTTCTGCACACACTCGTTTCTGAAGTGCAGCAGCGCGTAAGTGACGACGGCTTTGTCGTGCGCGGTGAGATCGAGCCGGCCCTTCCCAAGGTCGCTCTCGAGCCCGACGCATTCGGTCAGGCTGTCACCAACCTGATCGAGAATGGCATCAAGTACTCCGGAGATTCGAAAGAAATTGTTGTTCGTGGTTTCGCCGAGAACGGGGATATTGTGATCGCCGTGCAGGACTTCGGGATTGGACTGGACCCGAAAGAAAAGGTGCGGGTGTTCGAGCGCTTCTACAGAGGGGGAGATGCGTTGACGCGGTCTGTCAAGGGCACCGGCCTCGGGCTTACGCTCGTCAAGCAGATCGTCGAGGGGCATGGCGGGCGTGTCGATGCGGATAGTGAACCCGGGCGCGGGAGCACGTTCTACATCCGACTTCCGCCCGAGGCGACGACGATATGAGTAAGGAAAAGATCCTCGTAGTCGAAGACGAAGACGCCATCCTCATGCTCCTCGAGGACGATCTCACTATGGAAGGATATGAAGTCGCCTCGGCGCGTGACGGCGAGCGCGGTTTGTCAATGGCCCAGGAGGGCGCATACGACCTCGTCATTCTCGACGTCATGCTGCCGCGCAAAGACGGGTTCGAAGTCTGTCGCGAACTCCGTGGAGCGGGAGCGACGGTACCGGTCTTGATGCTGACAGCGAAAAACCAGGAGATCGACAAGGTGTTGGGGCTCGAGCTGGGTGCGGACGACTACATGACCAAGCCCTTCAGCCCCAAAGAGCTGATCGCGCGGGTGCGAGCGATCCTCCGGCGGGGTAAGGCAACACCTCAACGGGTCGAGCGATATCGCTTCGGCGACATTGTCATCGACTTCAAGAAATTCGAGACGACTCGGAATGGGCGATCCATCGACCTCACGGGCCGAGAGTACGCCCTGTTGCGGTTCTTGATTGAGCGACGCGACAGGGCAGTGAGCCGATTCGAGATTCTCGAAAAGGTGTGGGGAGGGGAAGTCGAGGTGTTCCCGAGAACGGTGGACACGCACGTCGCTAACCTTCGCAAAAAACTGGAGCACGACCCAGCCGACCCACGCCATCTCGTCGGCGTTCGCGGCGTGGGGTACAGGTTTGCCGATTGACTCCACACAGTCTTCACAGAATCGTCACCGCAGCTTGGGGCGGGGCAAGGAGGGACCGCATATCCTGGACTTTGGAACGCAGGCTCACCGATAGTCCTGGAGGCACACAATGAGCGCGCGGACTCCACTCCTCCTGTTGCTGGCGACGTCGACACTGTTTGCGGCAACGGCACGAGCCCAACCGTCGCCGGCCGAACTCCTGCAATCTGCCCTCTACAAACAGCAGATCGAGGGAGATTTGGAAGGTGCTGCGGAAATTCTCCAGCGTGTCGTCGAGAATTTTGGGCAGCATCGTGAGATCGCGGCACGAGCGCTCGTACAACTCGGCCGAGTCCACGAGACGTTGGGCTCCACACAGGCAGAGCGTGCGTACCGACGCGTCCTGAGCGAGTACCCCGAGCAGCGGGCTGCCGTCGCCGAGGCTCGGGCGCGTCTCGAAACCCTGAATTCCACGCTACCGGAAACACCTGAGGGGTTAGTCGCTCGGCATCTGTGGTTTAACACGAACGCCTGGATACCCCAAGGAGCCCTTTCCCCCGACGGGCGATTCATCGCCTTCGTCGACTGGGGCGGCATCGAAGGCGTGCTCCCCCGGGGGACGGGCGCGCTGGTCGTGCATGACACGCGTACCGGCAAGGATCAGGTGATGGCGCGGAGCGCCAGCGACACCTACATCGAGACCGGAATGTGGTCGAGAAACGGGCGCCGACTGGCGTATGTGATCTGGGACGACTCGTGGGACCATCAGAACCTTCACGTCGTGAACGCGGATGGAAGCGGCGATCGCGTGATCACCGCGAACAGGCAGCACAGGGCGATTCCGGCCGGAGCCTGGTCGGCTAACGGGGACTTTATCGTGTCCGTCATCGTGGGGTGGGACGACAACCCTCGCATCGGGGTGATCTCGGTCGCTGACGGTTCGGTGAGGATTCTCAAAACGCTGCAAGGTCAAGCTCACCTCGATGTCGTGAGCCTGTCCCCGGATGACCGCTACGTCGCGTACGCCTATCCCGACGCGTCCGGCGACCCCGGGGACGTGTTTGTGCTGGCGGTCGATGGAACCGGGGAGGAGCGCATCGCGCCCAATGCTGCGAACGACTCACGACCCTATTGGACTCCAGACGGTGAGCGGCTCGTTTTTGTCAGCGA